>CAMFIW010000051.1 GCA_945952355.1 uncultured Phenylobacterium sp.
GTTGAGCAGGGTGGTCTTGCCGGCGCCGAGATAGCCGGTGAGCACGGTGACGGGGGTCTTGCTGGTCATGGCGATCATCTAGTGCTTGCGAGCGCCGGAGGGAACAGCCCGACTCACTCTCACTTGACCCCCATGTAGTGTTATATCATAACACTTCAACGCCAGCCGGCGCCTTGAGGGCCTCGTGACCACCCCCAGCAACCTGCAATCGGGCGACCTACAGACGCCGATCGACGCCTTTCGGGGCGACCGGGTCTATCTCGGGGCGGACCACGCGCGCAACGAACGGCGCACCTGGATCGTGGCCGCCATCTGCCTGGCGACCCTGGTGGTTCAGATCGGCGGCGGCATGGCCTTCCGCTCCATGGCCCTCGTGGCCGGCGGCATCCATATGGGCGCCCATGTCGCGGCCCTGACCGCGGCGGCGCTCGCCTATGCGGTGGCCCGGCGCTATGCGGCCGATCCGCGCTTCGCCTTCGGCACCGGCAAGGTCGGCTACCTGGCCGGCTTCGGCAACGCCATGGTGCTGGCGGTGACCGCGGTCCTGATCGCCATCGAGAGCGCCCAGCGGCTTCTGCGCCCCGAGTCGGTCGACTATCCGAGCGCCATGGCGCTGGCGACCGCCGCCCTCGCGGTCAACCTGGTCTGCGTCTGGCTGCTGAAGCCCGCCCACGTCCACGCGCACGATCGTCACGGGGATTTGAACCTCTCGGCCGCGCACCTGCATCTCAGCGCCGATGCTGTGATTTCCGCCCTCACCATCGCCGGCCTCGCAGGTGGCCGCTGGCTGGGCTGGACTTGGGCCGACCCGCTCATGGCGCTGGCCGGCGCGGCCCTGGTGGCCCAGTTCGCGTGGACTTTGCTGAGCCGGGCCGGCGCGACCCTGCTCGACATGAACCCTTCGACGGAGCTGACCCAGGAGATCAGGGCGCGGCTCCAGGCGGACGGCGCAAAGGTCCTGGACCTGCATCTATGGCGGCTGGGGCCGGGACATCATGCCGCGATCGTGGTCCTGGATGGCGCCGGTTTATCGCCCGTTAACCACTATCGCGCGCGATTGGCGGGCTTGGATGGCCTCAGCCACATCACCATTGAGGTGCGCGACCATCCGGCGACTTGACGTAGCCCCCCGGATCAGGCGTCAACCCATGTCGATGGATCGCGTACTTGAACCGTCTGCCGAGGCCTTGGGTCCGGGCGAGTTTCGCCCCCGCCCGCTGGCCCTTCGTGCAGTGAGCAGTGTTTTCTGGGCCCTGGCCGACGCTGGTTGGGCGACCTGTGTCGCGGTATCGAGCGCCCGGACGGGTGGCGCCCGGCGCCTGCCGGATCGCCTCGCCGACGGCGCGGTCGCCGGCGCGGTCGGCCTGTTCCGCCATCGCTGGAAGATCGCCGGCGCCGTGGGTGCGACGGCCGCAGTGGTCACCGCCTTCCACTTCGTGCCGGAGAAGGAACGCCCGCACGTCGTGGCGACCGCCATGGCCGCGCCCGCCGCGCACCTCGACATGGACGTTCGCATCGCCAAACCGCTGACCCAGGGTCCGGCGGCGCTACAGCGCAAGCTGGAGGAACTCGCCGCCGCCTATGGCGAGCCGGTCGGCGTCGCCGTGGCCGATGTCTCCGAGGGATGGGTGACCTCGGTCTCCGGCGACAAGCCCTTCCCGCAGCAGAGCGTCTCCAAGCTCTGGGTGGCGATCTCCGTGCTCGATGCGGTCGACCGCGGCCACCTGGGTCTCGACCAGGAGGTCGTTCTCGGCCCCGACGACCGCAGCGTGTTCAACCAGCCGATCTCCTACCAGATCGGCGAGACGGGCTACCGCACCACCGTGCGCAACCTGATGCATCACGCGCTGATCCAGTCCGACAACGCCGCCAACGACAAGCTGATGAGCCTGGCCGGCGGCGCGCCCGGCGTGCTGGACATGATCCGCAGGAAGTCGCTCGATGGGGTCAAGCTGGCCGAGGACGAGAAGCACCTGCAGGCCCACATCGCCGGTCTGACCTGGACCAAGGACCTGTCCCCCTACGGCGCCTTCGACGCCGCCCGCGCGCGTCTGCCGCACGATGTGCGCGCCGCCGCCATGGACGCCTACATCGCCAATCCCTACGACGGGGCGAGCCCGGTGGGCATCGTCTCCGGCCTCGCGGCCCTGAAGCGCGGCGAACTGCTGTCCAAGGCCTCGACCGAGACGATCCTGGACATCATGGCCAAGTGCAAGACCGGCCCGCGTCGCCTGAAAGGCGGCCTGCCGGGCGACTGGCAGATCGCGCACAAGACCGGCACCGGCCAGGACTTCAAAGGCGCCTCGATCGGCATCAATGACGTGGGCCTGCTGACCGCGCCCGACGGCAAGACCTACGCCGTGGCGGTCATGCTGCAGCGGACCCACAAGCCCACGCCGCAGCGCCTGGAGTTCATGCAGGCGGTCACCCGCGCGGTGGTCGAAACCTGGCACGGCGACGAGGTGCGGATCGCCCGCGCCAAGACCAGCGAAACCAACGCCGCGGACTGATTTTAGCCGCCCCTTCGCGTTGACTCGGGCGGGAGCGTCTGTATAAGACCGCGCTTCCCGCCCGTGGGCCATCCCGCGGGCGCAATCCTTTTTGCTATAGTTGTCTTCGAGACAAGGTTTTAGGGCGCGAACGATGTACGCGGTGATCAAGACCGGCGGCAAGCAGTACCGGGTTCAACCCGGCGACGTGCTCGTGGTCGAAAAGCTGGACGGCGAGCCGGGCGCGGACGTCGCCTTCGGTGAAGTCCTGATGCTGGGCGACGGCGACGCCGTGACCGTGGGCGCGCCCACCGTGGACGGCGCTTCGGTCAGCGCGACCCTGATCGAAACCCGCAAGGGCGAGAAGGTGAAGATCTTCAAGAAGATCCGTCGCCAGGGCTATCGCCGCACCCGTGGCCACCGCCAGACCGAAACGGTGCTGCGCGTCACCGCGATCGCCGGCGCCGGCAAGTCGGACAAGTGGGACGGGACCGTCGACCTGACGCCCAAGGCCCTGATCGACGCCAAGGCCCGCAACTTGAAGAACGTGGTCGCCGCCCTGGAAGCCGCCGCGCCTGCGGTCGCCGCCAAGCCGGCCAAGGCCAAAGCCGCTCCGAAGGCTGAAGCCGCAGCGGAGGCTCCGGCCGCCGAAGCCAAGGCCCCGGCCAAGAAGACCGCCGCGCCGAAGGCCGAAGCCACCGAGAAGAAGGCTGCGCCCAAGAAGGCCGCGGCCAAGAAGTCCGACGCCGAATAACCGTCGGCTATAGCGTTTTAGGAGGCCACTATGGCTCACAAGAAATCCGGCGGTTCCTCGCGCAACGGGCGCGACTCGGCGGGCCGCCGCCTCGGCGTCAAGAAGTTCGGCGGCGAAGCCGTAGATGCTGGCAACATCATCGTGCGCCAGCGCGGCACCAAGTTCTTCCCGGGCGACAATGTCGGCATGGGCAAGGACCACACCCTCTTCGCGACGGCCGAAGGCGCCGTGAAATTCGTGACCAAGCGCGACGACCGCACCTATGTGACGGTCGTGGCCAATGAGGCGAATGCGAAGTAGAGGCGGATCCTCACTTCGGGTCCGCCAGTTCGGCGGACCGGCAGATCTCCAAGCGGGGAGTCCGGAACGCCGGACTCCCCGCTTTCGTTTTGGGCGCGTCGCCTCGGGCGCGCCGGACTAGGGCCCCGATAGAGGGCCGGGAGGTCTCAAATGTGCGCCATCGAACCTCAACCCGTGATCACGACCCAGCGGCTGCGCCTGCGCCGCCCGCGCCGGGCCGACGCAGTCCGCATCGCCGAGCTGCTCAACGACCTGGATGTCGCCCGCATGACAGCCAATGTACCGCATCCCTATGCGCTGGCGGACGCCGAAGCCTATCTCGCCCAGGTGGACGAAGCCTCGCCGGACCAACTCGCCATGTTCGTCATCGAACACCCGGCCGAAGGGCCGATCGGGGTGATCGGCTTCGACAGCGAGGGCCAGAAGCGCACCGAGATCGGCTACTGGCTGGGCAAGGCCTATTGGGGCTGCGGTTTCGCGACCGAGGCCGCCAAGGGCGCGCTCGCCTGGGCCAGCCGCGAGTGGAAGCGCCGCCATGTCATGGCGCGCCACTTCTCGGACAACCCCGCCTCCGGCGAAGTGCTGTGCAAGGCGGGCTTCCTCTATACGGGCGACGTCACGCTCGGGCGGTCCGCCGCCCGCGGCGCCGAGGTCCCCGCGCGGATGATGGTCTGGCTGGCCTGATTTTGCGTCCCGATCATGCTATGGCGGCGGCGATGCTACGAGCTTCGCCGCCGTCGACCGTTTCAGTCCCGCCGCCTCGCGGCGCAGGAGCGCGCGCGCGATGAAGTTCCTCGACCAGTGCAAGATCTACGTTCGCTCCGGCGACGGTGGCGGCGGCGCGGTGTCGTTCCGGCGCGAGAAGTACATCGAGTACGGCGGCCCCGACGGCGGCGACGGCGGCAAGGGCGGCGACGTCTGGATCGAGGCGGTCGACGGCCTGAACACCCTGATCGACTACCGCTACCAGCAGCATTTCAAGGCCGGCACGGGCGTCCACGGCATGGGCCGCAACCGCCACGGAGCGGCCGGCGACGACGTGATCATGAAGGTGCCCGTCGGCACCCAGGTCCTCGAAGAGGACAAGGAGACCCTGATCGTCGACCTCGACACGCCCGGCCAGCGCTATCTGCTGGCCGAGGGCGGCAATGGCGGCTGGGGCAACGACCGCTTCAAGGGCCCGGTGAACCAGGCCCCCTACCACGCCAATCCCGGCCTTCCGGGCCAGGAGCGCTGGATCTGGCTGCGCCTGAAGCTGATCGCCGACGTCGGCCTGGCCGGTCTGCCCAACGCCGGCAAGTCGACCTTCCTGGCCGCCGCCAGCGCCGCCAAGCCGAAGATCGCCGACTACCCGTTCACGACGTTGGCCCCCAATCTCGGCATGGTCGACCTTTCGCCGGGCGAACGTTTCGTCCTGGCCGATATTCCCGGCCTGATCGAAGGCGCCTCGGAGGGCGCGGGGCTCGGCACCCGTTTCCTGGGCCACGTCGAGCGCACCGCCGTCCTGATCCACCTGGTCGACGCCACCCAGACCGACGTCGTCGAGGCCTGGCGCACCGTGCGCCACGAGCTCGAGGCCTATGACGAGGAGCTCGGCGACAAGACCGAGATCCTGGCCCTCAACAAGATCGACGCGCTCGACGCCGACACGGTCGAGATGCAGCGCGAGGCCCTCGCCGAAGCCTCAGGCGCCGAAGTGCGGCTGGTCTCGGGCGTGTCCGGCCAGGGCGTCCGCGAACTGCTGCGCGAGGCCTATGGTCTGGTCCGCCAGCGCAAGGCCGAGATCGCCGCCGAGGAGGCCGGTCCCGAGGCCGCGGGCTGGACCCCGTGAGCGACCTCGCCGCGGCGCGTCGGATCGTCGTCAAGGTCGGTTCCGCCCTCTTGGTGGGCGCGGATGGCGCACCGAACGCCGCCTGGCTGGCCGCCTTCTGCCAGGATCTCGCTCGCCTGCGCGCGCGCGGCCAGCAGGTGCTGGTGGTCTCCTCCGGCGCCGTGGCGCTCGGTCGCCGGCGCCTGTCTCTCTCCAAGCGCGCGCTCACCCTGCCCGAGAAACAGGCCGCCGCAGCCGCCGGCCAGTCGGCCCTGATGCGCGCCTGGGAGGCCGCCCTGGAGCCGCACGGCCTGGCCGCCGCCCAGGTGCTGCTGACCCGCGACGACACCGAGACCCGCCGCCGCTGGCCGAATGCGCGGGCCACGCTCGACACCCTGCTGGCGCTCGGCGTCGTGCCGGTGGTCAACGAGAACGACACCGTGGTCACCGAAGAAATCCGCTACGGCGACAACGACCGCCTGGCGGCTCGGGTGGCCCAGATGATCGGCGCCGACGCCCTGGTGCTGCTCAGCGATATCGACGGGCTCTACACCGCCGACCCGCGCAAGGACCCGGCCGCCCGTCACATTCCCCGCGTCGCCCAGCTGACACCGGAGATCGAGGCCATGGCCGGCGGAGCCAATTCGGGCGCCGGCGTCGGCACCGGCGGCATGGCCACCAAGATCATGGCCGCCCGCATCGCCCAGCACGCCGGCTGCGCCACCATCATCACCATCGGCGCGCGCCCCGAGCCCCTGGCGGCCGTCGAAGCCGGTGAACTGGCGACCGTGATCGAGGCGGGGCAGTCGGCCCGCGCCGCCTACAAGGCCTGGATCGGCGGCTCGCTGGCCCCGCATGGCGGCCTGACCGTCGACGCCGGCGCCGCCCGCGCGCTGGCCACCGGCAAGAGCCTGCTGGCCGCCGGGGTGCGCGCCGTCGACGGCCGGTTCGGCAAGGGCGACGCCGTGGTGGTGCGCGACGAGGACGGCCGCGAGATCGGCCGCGGTCTCGCCCGCTACGACTCCGCTGACGCCGAGAAGATCCGCGGCCTCAAGTCCGACGCCATCGAGGCTGTTCTGGGCTTCACCGAAGGCCCGCTGATTCACGCCGACGACCTGGCCCTGGGGCCGGTGCGTCAGCCGAGCTAGGCGCTGGCCCGCACCTCGGGCGGGACGGGTTCCTCGATTGCGACGCGGATCGCCTCGTGCAACGCGCCGATGTCGATCGGCTTGGCCACGTAGCCGGTCATGCCGGCGGCGCGGTACTCCGCCACCTGGTGGCTCATGGCGTTGGCCGAGAGCGCGATGATCGGGATCGGCGGCCGTCCGCTGGCGGTCTCGGCCGCGCGGATCGCCAGGGACGCGGCGACCCCGCCCATGCCCGGCATCTGGATATCCATCAGGATCAGGTCGAAGGCCTCCGTGCGCCAGGCCTCCAGCGCCGCGCGGCCGTCCTCGACGACCACCAGGTCCACGCCGAGGGGAGCCAGCAGGGCCTGCAGCACGCGCTGGTTGGTCGCGTTGTCCTCGGCCGCCAGAATGCGCACGGCGCGCTCGCCAAACTCCTGGGCCGGCGCGCCGGCCGCCATGGCGTCGCTCGCCACCGGGGTCTCGGCCCGGTCGGCCGGCACGGTGAAACGGAAGGTCGAGCCCAGGCCCGGCGCGCTCTCGACCTCGATGGCGCCGCCCATCATCTCCACCAGCTCGCGGCAGATGGCGAGGCCCAGGCCGGTACCGCCGAACCGCCGCTCGTTGGAGTCGTCGACCTGGCTGAACTTGGCGAACAGGCGCGGCGCGGCCTCCGGCGCCATGCCGATGCCGGTGTCGCGCACCGTGAAGGTGAGGCCCTCGGCGACCCGCTCGACCGTCACCGCCACCGCGCCCCGGTCGGTGAACTTCACCGCGTTGGAAACCAGGTTGGCCAGGATCTGGCGCAGCCGCTCGGCGTCGCCGACCCAGCCGCCGGCCGCCCGCGCGGAGACCTCGCCGGTCAACTCCAGCCCCTTGGCCGCGGCGTTGCCGGCGAAGGTGGCCACCGTGCGCCGGACCAGGGTTTCCAGGTCGAACGGTCCGTAGCTGAGCTCGAGCTTGCCGGCCTCGATCTTCGAGATGTCCAGCACATCGTTGAGGATCTGCAGCAAGGCCGAACCGGAGTCGCGGATGGACCCCAGCCGTTCGCGCTGGGCGGAGGACAGCTTGTCCATCTCCATGGCTTGGGCCATGCCCAGCACACCGTTCAGGGGGGTGCGGATCTCGTGGCTCATATTGGCCAGGAACTGCGACTTCATCTGGTTTGCGGCTTCGGCGGCCTCCTGGGCCACGCGGCTCGAAACCAGCTCCGCCTCGACGCGCCTCGCCTCGCGCGCTCCGGCGCGGAAGGTGCCCAGCGCTCGCGCGAGTCGGCCGATCTCGTCGAGGCGGCCGACATAGGGGATCTCCCGCTCGAGGTCGCCGTCCGCCACCTGGGTCATGGCCTCGGTGATGCCGCTGATCGGCCGCACCACCCGGCCAAGGATCACGATCGCGCCGATCAGGCCCAGCATGGAGGCGCCCACCATCAGATAGACCGCCAGCAGGAAGTCGCGCTGGGCGCGGGCCGCCTGCGTCTGGGCGTGGCGCGCCATGGCGTCGAGCGCCGCGTCCGCCACCTTGGTCAGCGACTTCACCGTGATGAAGAAGACGTCGTTCGTCGCCGTCCCGGCGTCGTGGATCCGGCGGTCCCCCGTCACCAGCGCGCGGACCACGGCGACCTCGGTACGCCGGATGTGGTCGAGGTTGCCGGAGGCGAGCCGATAGGCCGCCCGCAGCTCCGCGGGCGCTTCCGGGCCGCCGGCGTCGACGCCGAGGCCCTGCCAAACGCCCTCGGCCTCGCCGCGATGCTGCGCCAGGACGATCTGCTGGTCGAGGCTCGGGCGCGCGTCCTGGCCGGCCATGTCGCCCAGCAGCATGCCCTCAGCGCCCAGGGCTTCGCGCTCGCGCCAGACCAGCTGCTTGACGCGCATCATCCGTGCGGCGAAGGGGTCGGCGCGAACCACCGCGTCGGACAGGTGGTTGGACAGCGCCTCGATGTCGTTGTTCAGGGTGTCGACCGCCCCCGTCCACGCCTCCCGCAAGCCGGGCGGGCGTTTCTCCAGCGGCTGGGCCAGGGCGGCCAGGGTGCGGGCGCGCATCTGCACCACTGCGTCGTGGTCGCGGCGCACGCGGTCAACCAGGGCGTTCGTTCGCGCCGCCTCGCTCTTGGGTAGCGTCTCGGCCCGACTCGACAGCGTAGACAGCGCCCGCTCGAGCGCGGCTTCGGCAGCTTCGCGGATCGGCGGGACGCGCCGGTAGGAATCGTTGGACGCGTCGCGGCGCGACAGAACCACCGCCGTGGCGCCGCGCTCCATGCGCAGGCCCTGCATCGCGTCGAACAGATCGTGGGCGACTTCGGTGGCCAGGACCATCTGCCGCGCCACCTCGCGCCGCTGATAGGCGCGTTCCGCGGACACGGCGCAGGCGGCGACCAAGGCCAGGGCCAGCAGGCCGGTTATGGCCTGCAGCAGGACTCCCAATGACAGGAACCGTCTCATGGTTCGCGCAGCCCGCCCCCGGATGCCGTACTGGCCGTGCCAGGAATGGGCGGTAACCGTAACGGCGCACTTAATCCGAGTGCGGCAGGCTGTCGCAGTCGGGTTTGAACCGGGGCCGAAAGAGGCTTAGTAAGGCTCATCTTGAGCATATGGCGGCGGACGTGGACGGAGCGGGTGCGGGATCGACGACGGGACCGGGGGCGAGGATCGCCCGGCTGGACGCGCTCGTCCCAGGCATGCCGATCGTGTTCGGCGGGGACCGCGTGACCCACGTGTCCGATGCCCTGGCCGGCGCCTTCCGGCCCGGGGATCGTCTGGTCGTGGTGCAGGACAGCGGCGACCTGCTGCACGTGCCGGCCGCCGTGCAGGCGCTGGCCGACCAGGCCGTCGGGCGCGCCCGCGCCGCCTTCGCCCGCATGGGTGCGGTCGGCGACGACCAGATCAGCGCCTTCTTCGACGGCTTCGCCGCCGCGCTGGCGGACCCGGCCGTCTGGGACCGGATCGCCGGGGCCAATGCGCAGGACGTCGAACGCGCCCGCGCGCGGGGACGATCCACGACCCGCCTGGCCATCGGCGAGGCCATGCGTCGCGACATGGTCGCCGGCCTGCTGGCCTGGCGCGACGGCGCGGCCGGCCGCGGCCGCGTGCTGGAGGCGATCGACCATCCCGGCTGGAGCGTCGAGCAGGTCACCGCCCCGCTGGGCGTGGTCGGCTTCGTCTTCGAGGGCCGCCCCAACGTCTTCGCCGACGCCACCGGAGTCCTGCGCACCGGCAACACCGTGGTGTTTCGCATCGGATCGGACGCGCTGGGCACGGCCCGCGCCATTGTCGAACATGCGCTGGACCCAGCGCTCGCCCAGGCCGGCCTGCCCGACGGCGCGGCGGCCCTGATCGCCTCGCCCGAGCACGCCGCCGGCTGGGCCATGTTCTCCGATCCGCGCCTGGCGCTCGCCGTGGCCCGCGGCTCGGGCCCGGCCGTGGCCCAGCTCGGCGCCATCGCCCGCCAGGCCGGGACCCCGGTCAGCCTGCACGGCACGGGCGGCGCCTGGATAGTTGCCGACACCGCCGCCGACGCCGAACGCTTCGACGCGGCCGTCTACCACTCGCTGGACCGCAAGGTCTGCAATACGCTGAACGTCTGCTGCATCGTGCGCGAACGCGCCGCCGAGCTGGTCCCCGTCTTCCTCCGCGCCCTGAAGGACGCCGGGGTCCGGCGCGCGGGCTGCAAGCTGCACGTCCTCGAAGACGCCTGGGACCTTATTCCAGCCGACTGGCGCGAGGCCCGGGTCACCGTCGCCCGCGCCGAAGGCCCGCGCGAGGAACCCCTGGCCGAACGGCTCGCCGAGGCCGAGCTCGGCCGCGAGTGGGAGTGGGAGGAGACGCCCGAGGTCACCTTGGCCGTGGTCGACGACCTGCCCGCCGCGGTGGCCCTCTTCAACCGCTACAGCCCCCGCTTCGCCGCCAGCCTGATCTCGCGGGATCCGACCGCCCACGACCGCTTCTTCGCCGGGATCGACGCGCCCTTCGCCGGCGACGGCTTCACCCGCTGGGTCGATGGCCAGTACGCCCTGAACCGGCCGGAGCTCGGCCTCTCGAACTGGGAGCACGGCCGCCTGTTCGCCCGCGGCGGCGTCCTGGCCGGCGATGGCGTCTTCACGGTCCGCGCGCGGGTGCGCCAGGCCGACATCCACCTCGACCGCAATCCCG
>CAMFIW010000052.1 GCA_945952355.1 uncultured Phenylobacterium sp.
TGATGCCGCTTTCTCCCCGCGCCAAGAGATGGGTGGCCGGCTTGGTCGATTTCGGCTGGCCGCTGGGCCTGATCGTCGGCTTCCTGATCACCCGCAACATGGTGCAGGCCACGTGGGGCCTTGTGGCGGGGGCCGCCATCGCCCTGATCGTCGGCTTCGTCCTGGAGCGGCGCATCGCCCCCATGCCGCTGGTGGCGGGGCTGATGGCCCTGGTGTTCGGCACGCTCACCCTGGTCTTCCACGACCCGCGCTTCGTCTATGTAAAGCCGACGGTGACCTCGACGGCGTTCGGGGTGTTCCTGATCGGCGGCATGCTGATGGGCCACAGCCCGCTGAAGGTGATGCTGAATTCGCCCTCGCTCACCCTGTTGGCCCTGCCCGACGAGGCCTGGAAGAAGCTTACCTGGCGCTATGGCCTGTTCTTCCTGTTCATGGCGGCGCTGAACGAATTCATCTGGCGTACGCAGGGCCAGGCGACCTGGCTGCTGTTCCGCTTTCCCGGCGCCACGATCATCCACGTCGTTTTCGGACTGTCCCAGGCGCCCCTGATGATGAAGTTCGCCAAGGTCGACGAAACTCCTCCGCCCCCGGTCGAATAGGGGTTCGGCCGCCTACGGACCGTCTGTCGTCAAACCGACGCGAAGAGCCTATAGATTTCGGGCGCGATAGGGACGGCAATCAGTCAGGGGACGTCGATGGCCAAAGCCAAGTCCGGTGGCAAGCGCGGGGGCCTGCCAGCCCTGGACAAGTCTCCCAGCCACCTCCTGCATCGAGCGCTGCAGCTCGCCCTCGACATCTATGCCGACGAGTTCGGGCCCGGCGGCCTGACCCAGCGCCAGTACGCGGTGCTGTCGGCGGTGGAGACCCAGGAGGGCCTCACCCAGACCGACCTGGTGCGGATCACCGGCATCGACCGTTCGACGCTCGCCGACATGGCCGCGCGCATGATCGTCAAGGGCCTGCTGGAGCGCGAGCGTTCGGCGGCGGACGCGCGCGCCAACGCGGTGAGTCTGACCGAGGCGGGCCGCGCGGCGCTCGACGAGGCCCGACCGAAGATGGCCGCGGCCGATGCGCGCCTCTTGAAGCTGATCGGCGGCGGCAAACGCGAGAGCCTGACCAACCTGCTGCGCGACCTTGTCCGCGCCGGCGATGAAGCCGCCGCCCCGCTCGCCGAGAAGCCGGCCAAGAAGATCAAGGCCGAGAAGCCGAAGAAGGCCAAGGCCGAAAAGCAGGAGAAGCCGGCGACGAAGAAGAAGGTGAAGAAGGCGGCCTAGCCGCATCGCCTCGCCGGCCACCGCTCCGCGTCATCCCGGTCTTCGGCTTCGCCGAAACGGCGACGACGCGCTGTGTTGAGCGCGCGCCTAGACCTTGATGTCGAGCAGTGACCCCGGCCGCAGGATCCGGGTCGGCGGGTCGGCGGGCAGGTTGGTCGGGATGCGGCCGACCGGCTGGGCGCTGGGCTGCGGCGCGGCCGCGACTGGTTGCGGCTGGGCCTGAGCCTGGACCTGCGGTTGCGCCGTGGGCGTCGCGGCGGGCTGGCCCATAGCCGCCTGGAAGAAGGCGCGCTGGGCGGCGCTGCGGGCGTCTTGGCGGACGCCGCCCTGCGGCGGCGGCGGGTTCTGGAAGCCTGGACGGATGGGCTCGGCCATCTGGCCCTCGAAACATGGTTAACCAGTTATAACCTTGGCGGGGAGCGGCTCAAGATAGGGTTAACGCGCCATCTTGCGCATCAGATCCTGGGCGTCGGCTTCGGAGAGGGGCGCGGCGTACTTGGAAAGGATCACGCCCTTCGCATCGACCAGATAGGTCTCCGGCACGCCGGTGACGCCGAGTTCGATGCCGGCGCGTCCGTCCCGGTCGACGAGCCGCTTGGTGTAGGGGTCGCCCACCCGGCCGAGGAAGGCCTTGGTGTTGTCCGGCGCGTCCTTGTAGGCGACGCCCACCAACTTCACGCCTCGCGCTTTCATTTCCATCAGCACCGGCGCCTCCAACTCGCAGGGTGCGCACCATGAGGCGAAGACGTTCACCAGGACCGGCCCGTCCGCTGTGGCCTCGCGCAAGCGCACGGGACGGCCGTCGTCGAGTGCGGGCAGGGTCAGGTCCGGCAGGGCCTTGCCGACCAAGGCGTGAGGCTGGACCCGAGGGTCGTGTTTGAGCGCGAAGAGACCGAATAGCAGGGCGAGCGCGGCGAGCGCGATCAACGGCAGGGCGGCGAGCAGCCGGTTCATTGGCGTGCGCCCGCCTCTTCCTCGCCGCCCTTCTGGGCTTCGGCGGCCTTGAGCTCCTCCACCCGACGACGCCAGCGGCCGGAGAAGGCCACGCTCGCCGCGATCATGCCGACGAAGATCGCGAGGGTGATCCCATAGGCGGGCCAGACGAATGCGGCGTACTTGCCGGCGTCGAGGTCGGGCATCAGGCCCTCGCCAGGCGGGAAAGCGCGGCCTCGGCGCGGCGGCGCCAGACCTCCCCGCGGATCCGCACCAGCCACAGGGAGCCGAAGGCGGCCATGTAGGCCAGGCCCATGAGCAGGAGCGGGGTGAGGTACACCGCCGAGAGCTTGGGACCGCCCTTCGCGAAGACGGTCTCGCCCTGATGCAGGGTGTTCCACCAGGTGACCGACCAGTGGACGACCGGCAGGTTCACCACTCCGACCAAGGCCAGGATGGCGCAGGCCCGGGCGGCCTTGGCCTCGTCGTCCATGGCGCCGCGCAGGGCCATGTAGGCGACGTAGAAGAGGAACAGCACCAGCACGCTGGTCAGGCGTGCGTCCCAAACCCACCAAGTCCCCCACATCGGCCGGCCCCAGAGCGAGCCGGTGATCAGGGCCAGAGCGGTGAAGGCGGCGCCCAGCGGCGCGGCGGCCTGGGCGGCGGCGTCGGCCAGGGCGTGGCGGAAGATGAGGGCCAGGAAGCTCGCGACCCCAAGGCAGGCATAGACGAACATGCTCATCCAGGCGGCGGGCACATGGATGAACATCACCCGCACCGTGGCGCCCTGCTGGTAGTCCTCAGGCGCCGAGAAGCCGAGCCAGAGACCCGCCAGGGCGAGGACGAGGGCGATCAGCCCGAACAGGGGCGCGGCCCAGCGCGAGAAGGCCATGAACCGTTCGGGGTTCGACAGGAAGGCCGGCGCCGGGATCATGGCTCGGCATTAACGCCCGGCGGGCGCCCCGGCAATGGGGGGATGGCGCGAAGGGCAATGTGAGCCGGCCGGCGGCATGGCGGTCGCCGGCCGGCTCCAGGGGCGAGATCAGTCGCGGCCGAACCCGCCCGGGCCGTGGCGCATGCCGCCGTGTCCGCGCATGTGCTCGGGGCGGAGGGCGTCGAAGGCCTTCTGCTGGGTGGGGCTCAGCTGGGCGTAGAAGCGCTTGGTGGCCTCAGCGTGGCGTTCGAAGCGCTGGCGATGCTCGTCCAGACGCGCACGCATGCGATCCAGCCGCTCGGGCGTGCTCATGGAGGCGAAGCGTTCCCGATCGCCGCGACGGGCGTCGCGGTCGCCGGGCCGGAAGCTGGTGGCGTCGACGAAGGCGCGGAGCGCGGGTTCCTGGCCGGGGGTGAGCTGCAGGGCGGCGCGCAGGTGCTCCGCCTTGCGCTGGGCGTGCTCGGCCGGGTCCATCTGGCGACGCCCGGCTTCGCGGTGCGCGCCAGGCGCTGGCGGCGGTGCGGACTGGGCGTCGGCGGCGCCGGCGGCGCCCAGGACGAGGATCGAAGCGCCCAGCAGGACGGGGCGCAGGGTCTTGAAGGTCATGGGGAAGAAAGCTCCGTTGATAGCCCCTCTCACACGATCCAACGTGCGCGATGCGATCCTCCGTCGCGACCTCGGCCTTAAGCTTTCGTCATGTTCGGCTTCCTGCATTTTCGCCGCACCGGGCTGCGAACACGCGGATTGAGCCGGCCGAGCCGCCATGGTCTTAGGCTCACGCTTCGCCTCGGCGGAAGCCGGCGGGATACCGGCGCCATCCCTCGAGCCTGGCCAGACCCCATCCCCGGACGTCCCGCGGCGTCCGGCCAAACCTCCTTGGAGACATTTGATGTCGATCCCCAGCCTCCGGCTCTGCGCCGGCGTGACCATCCTCGCCTATGCGGCGGCGGCGGCCATTGTCTTCGAAGTGGGTCGACCGGATCCCGAAGCCGGCGGGTTCCGGTCCGCCCCCCTTGGCGTGATGGTGGGGCGCCACCTCGCCGACCTGCGCCGAGGCCCGTCCTCCGGCCGGGTGGTCGCGGCGACGCCGTTCGACGGTCCGGAGGCCTAGGACAGGGCGTTTCGGCAGGCCGCGGCCATGGCGAGCGGCCCGAGCGCGATGGCGGCCGCCGCGTAGGCGCCCAGCAAGGCGAAGGCGGCGCGCCAGGGCAAATGACCCGCGAAGGCGTCAAGCGCTCCGCCGCCGAAGATCACCGGCGGAACGAACAGTGGCAGGACGATCACGGCAGTCAGGAGGCCGCCGCGGCGGGCGCCCAGACTGAGCGAGGCCCCGATTCCGCCGGTGAACGCGAAGGCGATCCCGCCAACCAGGGCGCAGGCCAGGATCAGCGGGGCGAGAGCGGGCGAAGCGCCGAGCGCGATGGCCGCGACGGGCGCGGCGAGCGCCAGGGGCGCGCCGGTGGCCAGCCACTGGCCGAGGCATTTCAGCGCACAGGTGAATTCAAGCGGCAGGCGCGAGAGCGCCAGGAGCTCCAGGGCGCCGTCCTCGTAGTCGCGCTCGAACAGCCGGTCGAGACCGAGCAGGGCGGCCAGGGCCAGTCCGGTCCAGGCCGCCCCCGGGGCGATCGCCGCCAGCCGCGCCGGCTCCGGCCCGGTGGCCAGCGGCAAGAGGGTCGCGACCCCGGCATAGAAACCGACCGAGACCAGCGGCCCGCCACCCCGGCCCCAGGCCAGGCCGGTCTCGCGCTTGAGCAACTCGAGGGCCGGGCTCATCCGCCGACCTCCAGCCCGAGCGCCGGGATCGGCAGCGGATCGTGGACCGCGGCCAGGATCAGGCCGCCGGTCTTCAAGTGCTCGGCCATGATGCCGCCCAGCCGGGCGCGCCAGCTGGCGTCCAGGGGGCTGAGCGGCTCGTCCAGCAGCCATATGGGGCGCGGCGCGGCGATCATGCGGGCCAGCGCCAGGCGCCGCCTCTGGCCGGCGGAGAGCCGGCGAACTTCGAGGTCCAAAAGGGCGGTGAGATCGAACGCGGCCGCGGCGGCTCGAGCCTGATCTGCGTCGCCACCCATCCATCGGGCCCAGAATTCGAGCTCTTCGCGGGCCGTGCGTGAGGTCTTAAGGCCGTCCAGGTGACCCAGGAAGTGCAGGTCTTCGGCTCGCGCCCGGGCGGGCTCGACGGCGCCGAAGCCGATGGTTCCGCGGTCGGGGGCGATCAGGCCGGCCACGGCGCGCAGCAGGCTTGTCTTGCCCGCCCCATTGCGCCCGGTGAGCGCACAGGCCTGGCCGGCCTGGAGCGACAGGTTGAGCCCTTCGAACAGCGCCCGCCCGCCCCGGCTGAGCGCCAGGTCCCCGATCTCGAGGCCCAGGCTCATTGGCGTGTTCCCCTTGGGAAGGAAGAGAAGCACGCGCCCTCATGGACTGTAAGGAATCTTGGGGCTATGACGCGCGCGGCCGGCGCCGCCTCGGGGGGCGTACGCGGCGCTGGAGCGGACGCTGTGGGTCCGCTTCGAAAAGCGCGCGATCCCCGAAGCGGTCGATGTGCGGCCGTGAACAGAAGAAGGATCCCCAAAGATGGCGTCTATCGACAGCCTGAAGGCCCGCCGCGAACTGACGGTGGGCGACAAGACCTATGTCTACTACAGCCTTCCCGCCGCGGAGGAAGCCGGTCTCGCTGGTGTTTCGCGTCTTCCCAACTCGATGAAGGTGCTGCTCGAGAACCTGCTGCGCAATGAAGACGGCGACACCGTCAGCCCCGACGACCTGAAGGCGGTCGCCGCCTGGCTGGAAAACAAGGGCGCCGTCGAGCACGAAATCAGCTTCCGCCCGGCCCGCGTGCTGATGCAGGATTTCACGGGCGTTCCGGCCGTGGTCGACCTGGCCGCCATGCGCGACGCCATGACCAAGCTCGGCGCCAATCCCGAGAAGATCAATCCGCTGAACCCGGTCGACTTGGTCATCGACCACTCCGTGATGGTCGACTACTTCGGCACCGCCAAGTCGTTCGGCGAGAACGTCGAGCGCGAGTATGAGCGCAACATCGAGCGCTACCGCTTCCTGCGCTGGGGCTCGTCGGCCTTCAACAACTTCCGCGTCGTGCCCCCCGGCACCGGAATCTGTCACCAAGTGAACCTCGAGTACCTGGCACAAACGGTCTGGATCAATTCCGACGAGGGCCCGACCGTGGCCTATCCGGACACCGTGGTCGGCACCGACAGCCACACCACCATGATCAACGGACTTGCCGTTCTCGGCTGGGGCGTCGGCGGCATCGAGGCCGAGGCGGCCATGCTGGGTCAGCCGATCCCGATGCTGATCCCGGAAGTCATCGGCTTCAAGCTGACCGGCGCGCTGCCGGACGGCGCGACCGCCACCGACCTGGTGCTGACCGTCACCCAGATGCTCCGCAAGAAGGGCGTGGTGGGCAAGTTCGTCGAATACTACGGCGACGGCATCTCCGGCCTGACCCTGGAAGACCAGGCGACCATCGCCAACATGGCCCCGGAATACGGCGCCACCTGCGGCTTCTTCCCGGTCAGCAAGGCGACCATCGACTACCTGCGCGCCACGGGCCGCGAAGAGGACCGTGTCCAGCTGGTCGAAGCCTACGCCAAGGCCCAGGGCCTGTGGCATGAGCCCGGCGACGCCGAGCCGGTGTTCACCGACACCCTGGAACTCGACCTGTCGAGCGTGGTGCCGTCCCTGGCCGGCCCCAAGCGTCCGCAGGACCGCGTGCTGCTGACCGATGCGGCCTCGGAGTTCAACGCCGCGCTCGGCAAGGACTTCGGCAAGGACGGCGTCGGCGAGCGGGTCGCCGTCGAGGGTGAGAAGTTCGACGTCGGCAACGGCGACGTGGTGATCGCCGCCATAACCTCCTGCACCAACACCTCCAACCCCTCGGTGCTGATCGCCGCCGGCCTGGTGGCCAAGAAGGCGGTCGAGAAGGGCCTGAAGGTGAAACCCTGGGTCAAGACTTCGCTGGCCCCTGGCTCGCAAGTGGTCACCGACTATCTGAAGGCCGCCGGCCTGACCAAGAGCCTCGACGCGCTGGGCTTCAACCTGGTCGGTTACGGCTGCACCACCTGCATCGGCAATTCCGGCCCCCTGCCGGAAGCGATCTCGGACGCGGTCAACAAGGGCGACCTCGTGGCCTGCTCGGTGCTGTCGGGCAACCGCAACTTCGAAGGCCGCGTGAACCCAGACGTGCGCGCCAACTACCTGGCAAGCCCGCCCCTGGTGGTGGCCTACGCGCTGGCCGGCTCCATGCTGATCGACCTCTCGAAGGATCCGATCGGCGAAGGCAAGGATGGCAAGCCGGTCTATCTCAAGGACATCTGGCCGACATCGGAAGAAGTCGCGGCCCTGCAGCGCAAGCACGTGACGCAGAAGATGTTCGCCACCCGCTATTCCGACGTCTTCAAGGGCGACAAGAACTGGCAGGGCATCAAGGTCGCAGGCGGCCAGACCTACACCTGGGACATGGGCTCCACCTACGTGCAGAACCCGCCCTACTTCCAGGACATGTCCATGGAGCCGTCCGCGGTGACCGACATCGTCGAGGCTCGGATCCTGGGCGTTTTCGGCGACTCGATCACCACCGACCACATCTCCCCGGCTGGCTCGATCAAGGCGACGGCCCCGGCCGGCGTCTATCTGCGTGAACGTCAGGTGCCGACCACGGAGTTCAACTCCTACGGCGCGCGGCGCGGCAACCACGAGATCATGATGCGCGGCACCTTCGCCAACATCCGGATCCGAAACCGCATCACCCCGGACATCGAAGGCGGGGTGACCAAGCACTTCCCGTCGGGCGACACCATGGCGATCTACGACGCCGCCATGCGCTACCAGTCCGAGGGCCGGCCGATGGTCGTGTTCGCGGGCAAGGAATACGGCACCGGCTCGTCGCGCGACTGGGCGGCCAAGGGCACCAAGCTGCTGGGCGTCCGCGCGGTGATCGCCGAGAGCTTCGAGCGGATCCACCGCTCGAACTTAGTCGGCATGGGCGTGCTGCCGCTGCAGTTCACCCAGGAAGGCTGGCAGAAGCTGGGCCTGACCGGCGAGGAGATCGTCACGATCCGTGGCCTCACCGAGCTGTCGCCGCGCCGCCAGCTGACGGTGGAAATGTACCGTCCGTCGGACGGCCGGATCGCCCGCTTCCCGGTCCGTTGCCGCATCGATACCCCGACCGAGCTCGAGTACTTCAAGAACGGCGGCGTGCTGCACTACGTGCTGCGCAACCTCGCCAAGACCGCGTAAGGCCAAAGGGTCCTCCCGCCCCGCGGGCGGGGGGACCCGGTCACACCTTGTTGAACGGTGCTATGGCGGCAAACCCGATTAAGTGCGGCGCGATGCGTGGAGCCCTGTTCGCAAGCCTGATCCTGGCCGCCTGGCCCGCCGTGGCCGCGGCCCGGCAGCCAGTGGTCGTGGAACTCTACACCGCCCAGGGCTGCGCCTCCTGCGGGGAGGCCAACGCCAATCTCGAGAAGCTGGCCGCCCGGCCCGACATCTTGGCCCTGACCTTCCCGGTCGACTACTGGGACTATCTCGGCTGGCCCGACACCTTCGCCAAGCCCGAGTTCACCGAGCGGCAGAAGGCCTATGTGGCGCACCTGCAACTGCGCGAACCCTATACCCCGCAGATCGTCGTCGATGGCCGCGCCCAGGCCGGCGGGCTGCAATCCGAAAAGGTCGAGAAGCTGATCGACCAGGCGATCGCCGCGCCGAATCGGGCCCCCGACTTCGCCTTCATCGGCGACCGGAGGGTGGATGTTGGCTACGGGCCTGCGCCCAAGGCCGGCGCCGAGGTCTGGCTGGTGCGCTACGATCCACGCGAGCAGGACGTCGTGGTCAAGAAGGGCGACAATCGGGGCCAGACCGTGGAGCACATCAATGTGGTCCGCGAGATCAGGAAGCTCGGGACCTGGCGTGGCAAGCCAGCAGCGTTCCGCATGCCGCCCGCGCGCGAGGAGGGTCTGGCGACCGCGATCCTGGTCCAGGCGCCCGGCGGCCGGGTGATCGGGGTCGGCCGGGTCAAGGCGCCGCTCGTCCGACCTGCGCCGGCCGAGCGCTGAACGTCCGGCTCACGAAGCCCAGCCCCAGAAACGACGAAGCCCGTGCGGGTGGGGATCCGCACGGGCGACACGTTGGAGGAAGAAGCGCCGGCTGACCGAAGCCCGCAGTCCAGGGGGGCTGGGGGGGCTGTTCAGGATCCGGGACCAGCAAGGTTCCGATCAACCGACGATCTCAATATCGGAGGGGGATCGGGCGCGCGCTGGACCGAAATAAGGTCATTTCACGGCGCAGATTGCAGGGTTCCTACGGCCGATCCCGACGCACGCGCAATTGTCCACGGCGCGATTTTGGGTCTAACCTGACGACAATGGCTTTCGATCCGCCGTACCAGACCGTGCGGGAGCCCCAGGTCTTCTTCGACCGCCGGGAGCTGACCCGCATTCTCAACCTATATGGCCGCATGGTCGCGGCGGGCGAATGGCGCGACTACGCCATCGACGGCCTCGCCGACGCCTGTGTCTTTTCCATCTTCCGACGGGCCTCCGAGGCGCCGATCTACAGGATCGAGAAGCGGCCCGCGCTGGCGCGGCGGCAGGGCGCCTGGGCCGTGATCGGTGAGGGCGGCATGGTGCTCAAGCGCGGCCACGAACTGGAGCAGGTGCTCAGCGTCTTCGAGAGCCGCCGCTTCCGCGTCGTCGAGTAGTTTCCCGGCGGACGCTGGGATAGAAAAAAGCCCCGGCGGTCGCCCGCCGGGGCTCTTCGTTTCGAATTCCAGATCGCCTTAGCGGCGGTTGCCCAGGAAGCTGAGCAGGAATTGGAACAGGTTGATGAAGTTGATGTACAGGCTCAGCGCGCCGTAGTTGGTCGCCACGCCCATTGCCTGGCCGTCGCCGCCCAGCTGATAGTAGGTCATCTTCAGGCGCTGGGTGTCATAGGCGATCAGGCCCGAGAAGATCAGCACGCCCAGCACATTGACGATGAACGAGATCGCCGCCAGGTGCAGGAACATGTTGACCAGGCTGGCCACGACCAGACCGATCACGCCCATGATCAAGAAGGTGCCGAACCCGGTCAGATCCTTCTTGGTGGTGTAGCCGATCAGGGACAGGCCGCCGAAGGCCGTCGCGGTCACCAGGAAGGTCGTGGCGATCGAGGCGCCCGTATAGACCAGTACGACGACGCCCAGCGAGGCGCCGATCAGGCTGACGATGGTCCAGTACAGCGCGCCGGCGCTGCGGGCCGTCGGATTGCGGAGCAAGAAGCTGGAGCCCAGCAGGATGACCAGCGGCGCGAAGGCCACGATCATGCCGAGCAGGCTGTAGCCCACGCGGTCGCCCTGGACGTTGAACATCAGGTCCCGCACCGGCGGGTAGGATCCGGTCACGAAGGCCAGCGCCGCCGAGAGGACGAGACCCAGCGCCCTGTCTCTTATACACATCTGACGCTGCCGACGATATGCAGTGTGTAG
>CAMFIW010000053.1 GCA_945952355.1 uncultured Phenylobacterium sp.
TCTCTCGACTGTGGTGCTGATCCCGCTTTTCGCCGTGGCGTTGAAGGCGGGGGCCCAGCCGCCATCAGAATTCCTGAAGGAGGCGTTCTCGGAGCGGGCGCTCGCCGCCTATCGGCTGTCGTTCGGCGCGGCGCTTGTGGCCGCGACGGTCAACGGCGCCTTCGGGCTCGTCACCGCCTGGGCGCTCGTGCGCTACGACTTTCCGCTGAAGGGGCTTGTCAACGGGCTGATCGACCTGCCATTCGCCCTGCCGACGGCCGTGGCCGGCATCGCGCTCACGGCGCTCTACGCCGAGAACGGCTGGATCGGAGCTCTCGCCAAACCCCTGGGCTGGAAGATCGCCTACACGCCGCTGGGCGTGGTGGTGGCGCTGACCTTCATTGGACTGCCCTTCGTGGTGCGCACCCTGGAGCCGGTGATGCGCGACCTGTCCGCCGACGTCGAAGAGGCCGCCGCCACGCTCGGCGCAGGCCGCATCGACACCATCCTTCGGGTTATCCTGCCCGCGCTGACACCCGCTTGGCTGACCGGCTTCGCGCTCGCCTTCGCCCGGGGGGTGGGGGAGTACGGTTCGGTGATCTTCATCGCCGGAAACATGCCCTACAAGTCGGAGATCGCACCCCTGCTGATCATTATCCAGCTCGAGGAATACAAGTACGCCGGGGCCGCCGCGATCGCCGTGGTGATGCTGGGCGTCTCCTTCGCCATGCTGTTCGTCATCAACGCGATCCAAGCCTGGGCCCGGAGGCGCGCATGAGCGGGCGGGCGCATGGCGCGGCGCACGAGGATGCGCCCTGGCTGAAGGCCATTGTCCTGACGGTCGTGGCGGCCTTCCTGGTCCTGGTCCTCCTGCTGCCCATGGCGGTGGTCTTCGTCGAGGCCCTGCGCAAGGGGCTGGACCCCGCGCTCGCGGCGATCCGCTCGCCCGACGCCCAGGCGGCCATCCGGCTCACCCTGATCACCGCGGCCATCACCGTGCCGTTCAACGCCGTCTTCGGGGTCTGCGCGGCTTGGGCCGTCGCCAAGCACCGGTTCCCGGGCAAGGCCCTTTTGATCACCCTGATCGACCTGCCGTTCTCGGTCTCTCCGGTCGTGGCGGGACTGATCTACGTGCTGATCTTCGGCGCCCAGGGCTGGTTCGGCGAATGGCTGCTCGACCACGACATCAAGATCATCTTCGCCCTGCCGGGCATCGCCCTGGCCACCATCTTCGTGACCTTCCCGTTCGTCGCCCGCGAACTGATCCCCCTGATGCAGGAGCAGGGGGTGGACGAGGAGGAGGCCGCCGTCTCCATGGGCGCCTCGGGCCTGCGCACCTTCTGGAGCGTCACGGCCCCCAATATCCGCTGGGGCCTGCTCTACGGAGTCCTGCTCTGCAACGCCCGCGCGATGGGGGAGTTCGGCGCCGTCTCGGTGGTCTCGGGGCACATCCGGGGCCTGACCAACACCATGCCCCTGCACATCGAGATCCTCTACAACGAGTACGATTTCGTCGGAGCCTTCTCCGTGGCGGCCCTCCTGTGCTTGCTGGCCGTCGTCACCCTGGTTCTCAAGACCCTGCTCGAAATCGCCCAGCCGCCCAGCCGGCGCGTGGGACACTGACCCGACCATGACCATCTCCATCCGATCCGTGGCCAAGACCTTCGGGCGTTTCCCGGCCCTGAACCGCGTCAGTCTGGAGATCGCCGACGGCGAACTCCTGGCCCTGCTGGGGCCGTCGGGCTCCGGAAAGACCACCCTGCTGCGCGCCATAGCCGGGCTGGAGTTCCCGAACGAGGGGCAGATCTTCTTCGGCGACCAGGACATGACCTATGCCAGCGCCGCGGCGCGCCGGGTGGGCTTCGTGTTCCAGCAATACGCCCTGTTCCGTCACATGAGCGTCGCCAAGAACATCGCCTTCGGCCTCGACGTGCGGAAGGGTAAGGCCAAGCCCTCCCGGGCGGATATCGCCGCCAAGGTCGACGAACTGCTGGCCCTGGTCGAACTGTCGGACCTCGGAAAGCGCTATCCGAACCAGCTCTCCGGCGGCCAGCGCCAGCGCGTCGCCCTGGCCCGGGCGCTCGCGGTCGATCCGAGCGTGCTCCTGCTCGACGAGCCCTTCGGCGCGTTGGACGCGACGGTCCGCAAGTCGCTGCGCAAGGAGGTGCGCCGCATCCACGACGCGACCGGCGTCACCACCATCTTCGTCACCCACGACCAGGAAGAGGCCCTGGAACTCGCCGACCGCGTCGCCATCCTGAAGGACGGCAAGATCCAGCAGGTCGGCACGCCTCGCGAGGTGCATGACGAGCCGGCGGACGCCTTCGTGGCGGGTTTCGTGGGCGAGGCCAATCGCATCGAGGGGACCGTTTCGGCCGGCCGCTTCTCCGCCGGCGAGGTGACGCTTCCGGCGCCAGGGGGCGCCGATGGCCCTGCGCTCGCCTTCGTGCGACCGCATCAGTTCGTCAAGGGCGGCGACATCGCGGTCACCGTGCGCCGGATCACCCAACAGGGCCCTCTGGTGCGCGTGGAGGGCGAGACAGCCTCAGGCCTATGGCTTGAAGCGGCCTTCGCTCGCGACCAGGCGAACGGCGCGGCGCCCGGCGACACGCTGAACCTGGGGATAGAACGGTCCCACATCTTCAACGCGTAGGAAATCAGGTTCTACTTTAACGAGAGATTCACCGTGGGCCTGCGAAATGCACCCGCATGGAACTGCTCGCCGGTCTCTTCGCCAGACTACGCGCCTCGCCCCGCCGGGCGTTGCTGGTCGAAGCGGCGTTCCTGGTCCCCGCCTTCGGGCTCCTCGCCGTCGGCGTCTTCGAATGGGGCGGCTATTTCTGGCTGCAGCACAGGGTCCAGGCCGCGGCCGACCTCGCCCGTCTGGCCGCCACCGCGGACGCCGACCCGGCCAGCCGCCACGCCCTCGCACGCGCCGCCGCCGAGAAGGCGCTCGCCGGCAAGGTGGCCGACCTGGACCTCAAGTCCGGCCCTGACGGCGCCCGTGTCCGCCTGGCCTACGACGCCTCCGCCTCGCCGATCTTCGCGCTCGGCGGCGTCGTGCCCTTGCCGCCGCCCATGATCGTTCGGCTGAGCGCCGCCGACTGACCTATTGCTGCTGTTGCTGCTGCTGGTCGTAGCGCAAGCCGCCGCTTGGCCCGCGCCGCCGCCCGTTGCGCGCGAAAGCCGGTTGAGCGACCCGGATGAACTCCGGCTCGGTCAGGGCCGCGCGGGCCCGCCGCACCGACACGCCCACGGCCAGCTGGCTCTCGGCCTCGCCCTTGTAGACCCCACGCGACGGCGGCACGTCGTTGTAGTCGCGGCCCACGGCGGCGGCGATGTGGCGCTCGCCGGCGATCACGTTGTTGGTCGGGTCGAGCCCGATCCAGCGCACTGAGGGGAGGAAGACCTCGACCCAGGCATGGGTCGCGTCCGGGTCGGAGCGATCCCCACCCTTGCGGTCGGTGAACAGGTAGCCCGAGACGTAGCGCGCCGGTATGCCCCAGGCCCGGCAGATGGCGATCATCACGTGGGAGAAGTCCTGGCAGACGCCTTTGCGCAGGCCCAGCGAGACATCGATCTCGCTCTCGGCGTCGGTCACCCCCGGCTCGTAGGCGAAGGCGCCGTAGATCGCCTCCGACAGCTCGCGCACTGCGGTCAGGGGGTCCCGCGCCCGCAGGTGTTCCAGCTGGAGTTCGGCCACGAACGCCTTCAGCGCCGGTGTCTCCACCGCGAAGCCGTGATGCCGCAGGAAATCGAAGTTCTCGCCGCGCACGAAGTCGCTCTTCAACCGGTCCCACTCGCCCATGTCGAGCTGGTCCGGCAGGGCGGGCGCCGCCTGGGTCTCCACCGCCGATCGGGCGGTGATGTTCAACCGGCTGTGCGGCTGCGGCACGTCGAAATGATAGACGGCGTTGCCATAGGCGTCGGCGTAGGAAAACAGCTGGGCCGGCGGATCGAGATCGAGCTCGAACGACACCAGCCGCTGGCGCGCGCCCTTCTGGGGCTGCATCCATACCTCCATCACGCTTTCGCGGACGGGCTCGGCATAGTGGTACTGGGTGACGTGGCGGACTTCCAAAAGCATCAGCTGTCTCTCTACGCCGGAAGCCGCATCTCGAGCGGGTAGGCGACGAAGGTCTCGTAGATCGCCGCATGGATCGCGGCGCACTCGTCCAGCACGGTGGTCAGCAGGGCGCCGGCCCCGTTGAGCTGCAGGTTCTCGACGTCGGCATACTGTAGCCGCGCCTTCAGCCGCCCCGCCAGCCGCTCGGCGCTGGCCGCGCCGGCATGTTCCACATAGCGCGCGGCGCCGCCGAGGTGCTCCTCGATCCGCGCCGTAGTGAAGCGCATGGACCGGGGGAAGTCCTCGTCGAACATCAGGAATTCGAGGATCAGCCGCGGCTGTATGTCGGCCGTGTACCGCCGCAGATATGGCTCCAGCGCGCAACTCATACGCAGGAGACTGGTCAGGGCGAAATGGTCGGTCATGGTGCGCCGCTGCCGGTCGGCGAAGCACACCTCGAGCAGCCGGCCGATGAGCTGCGCGCGCTCCAGATAGATGCCGAGCAGCAGGAACCGCCAGCCTTCGCCGTGGCTCATGGTGGCGTCCGCCGCCCCCTTGAACAGGTGCAAGTCGGCGATGATGTCATGTAGGAAGGCCGAGGATCCGTCGGCGAAGGCCTTCGCCGCCGCCGGATCGGTCACCCTCAGATAGATCAGATTCAGCCGCTCCCAGGTCTCGGTGGTGATCTGGTCGCGCACCTGACGGGCATTCTCGCGGGCCCGCGCGATCGACGTGGTGATCGAGCCGCCGTCCTCGCGGTCGAAGGCCAGGGACAGGGCCGCTTCATAGGGCGTGACCGTCTTGTCGATGTCCTGTTCGCCGACCGCCGACAGCGCGATCCGCGCCACCTCCGCAGCGCCCTCGGTGCGGTCGAGCGTGGCGTTCAGCATCACGTCCGACAGTCGCGCCATGTGCTCGGCGCGCTCCACATAGCGGCCGATCCAGTAGAGGCTGTCGGCGACCCTCGCGAGCATCATCCTCGCGGTCCTTTTTGACCGAGATTGGCGAGCCTCATGGCTGGGCCTCCTTGCCGAGCGCGTCGGCGGTCAGCACCCAGGTGTCCTTCGATCCGCCGCCCTGGCTGGAATTGACCACCAGCGAGCCCTTCTTCAGCGCCACCCGGGTCAGCGCCCCCGGCGTCACCACGATCTTCTCGCCCGACAGAATGAACGGCCGCAGGTCCACGTGCCGCGGATCGATCGTTCCGTCGATCAGGCAGGGTGCGGTCGATAGCTGGATGGTGGGCTGGGCGATATAGTTGTCCGGATCGGCCTTCACGGCTTCGGCGAAGGCTTCGCGCTCCTTGGTGCTGGCGTGCGGGCCCACCAGCATGCCGTAGCCGCCCGAAGCGCCCACCGCCTTGACCACCAACTTGTCGAGATTGGCCAGCACGTGGCTGAGCTGGGCCGGTTCGCGGCAGAGGAACGTCTCGATATTGGGCAGGATGGCGTCCTCGCCCAGATAGTAGCGAATGATCTCCGGCACATAGGCATAGACCGCCTTGTCGTCCGCCACGCCGGTGCCCGGGGCGTTGCAGATCACCACGTTGCCGGCCCGGTAGGCGTTGAACAGCCCGGCCACGCCCAGGCCGGAATCGCGCCGGAAGGTGAGGGGGTCGATGAAATCGTCGTCCACGCGGCGATAGATCACGTCGATCCGGCGCAGCCCCGTGGTGGTGCGCATGTAGACCATGTTGTCGTGCACCACGAGGTCGCGGCCCTCGACCAGCGGCGCGCCCATCAGACGCGCCAGGTAGGCGTGCTCGTAATAGGCGGAGTTGTAGACGCCGGGCGTCAGCACCACGACCTGCGGATTGGGCCGCCAGTCGGCCGCCATGCTCTTCAGCGTCGCCAGGAGCAGGTCCGGATAGCGGTCGACGCTGCGCACGCCCGCCGCACGGAACGTGCCGGGAAAGGTCCGCTTCGACGCCTCGCGGTTGGCCAGCATGTACGACACGCCGGACGGGACCCTCAGATTGTCCTCCAGCACGGCGAAGGCGCCGTCCGGCTGGCGGATCAGGTCAGAGCCGCAGACGTTCGCATAGGCCTGATGCGGCACATACAGGTTCTGCATCTCGCGCCGATAGGAAGGCGCGCACAGCACCAGTTCGCGAGGCACCACCCCGTCCATCAGGATCTGCTGCTCGCCGTAGATGTCGGCGAGGAACATGTTCAGGGCGCGCAACCGCTGGGTCAGGCCCGCTTCGATCTTCGCCCACTCCGCCGCCGGAATGATCCTCGGCAGGAGGTCGGTCGGAATGATCCGCTCGGTGGAGCTCTCGCCGCCGTAGACGGTGAAGGTGATCCCCTGCAGCAGAAAGAAGCGCTCAAGCGTCTTCTGGCGCTCGGCCAGGTCGGTCTCGCTGAGAGTCTGCACCCGCTGAGCCAGCGCGGCGTAGTGCGGCCGCACCCCGCCCGCGGCGGTGATCATCTCGTCATAGGGCGCTCCGGGGCGTTCGAGGTCCGCCTCATCCGTTCGTCGCGCCGTCGCCACCCCAAGCTCCAATTCCAAAATCCCTTCCGCGTCCGGCGTGTCGACCTTAGAGCCCAGTCCGGCGCACCGGACAGGATTTCGGAATCGACGGCCGCGCCAGCCGCGGGCGCCCAGCATTTGGGCAAAGTTCTGCCTAACAGGAAAGCACCTTGCTTGATCTCGACTGGGTGACATCCGCGTGCGGGCAGGGCTAGATCAAACCTGGGGGCGAGGCAGGGATTCTTGAGCTTGGGACGACTGGCCTTTGCTGTCGCCGCCTCGGCGGCCTTGTGCGCTGGCGCCGCGCGGGCGGAGACGCCGCGGGCCGGCATCCAGGGCGAGATGAAGGCCGCGCTCAAGGCCGAGATCGCCGCCGCGATCGGGGAGACGGACAAACCCATCGCCAATCGCTTCGAGGCGCGCCGGCGGGCCAACGAGGCCAGCGAGGACGCGATCGCCGTCCTTCGCTCGGAAGGCTACTATGCCTACGACGTCGAGCCGGACGTTTCCGAGAGCGATCCGCCCCAGCCCCTGGTGAAGATCTCGCCCGGGAAGCGCTTCGTCATCGCCGACCCTTCGATCGAGTGGCTGGCCCCCGCGCCGGGCGCCGCGGTTCAGACGGCGGGCGAGGCGGTCATGGGACTTGCCAACGGCCAGGCCGGCCGCGCCGCCGACGTGATCGGGGCCGAGGGCCGCATCGTCGCGGCGGTCCAGAAGCGCGGTTATGCCGACGTCGTGGCTGCCCCCCGCGTCGTCACGGTTGATCACGCGGACGGCACGGTGCGCCCGCAATACCGAATCCAGGCCGGTGAAATCGTCCGGCTCGATGGAGTCGAGCTGGTGACCACGGGCAAGACCAATCCCGCATGGCTGATGCGAATGGCGCCCTGGCGCGTCGGCGAAATCTACGATCCCGAGGACGTCGGCGAGCTGGAGCGCAGGCTGCTCGACACCGGCGTCTACGATTCCGTCACGGTCTCGCTTGCGCCGAAGGACAAGACCACGGCCGACGGCCTGCGGCCGGTAGTGGTCAGCCTCGCGGACCGCGCTTATCGGCGGCTCGAACTGGGAGCCAGCTACTCGACCAGCGAGGGGGCCGGCGCCGACGCCCGATGGACGCGCTACAACCTGCTCGGCCGTGCGGACACCAGTTCGCTGTTCGCCCGCGCCTCGACCATCGACAGCCGTGTCGGCGTGGAAGTCAGCCTGCCCCATTGGCGCCGTGCGCAGCAGACTCTGAAGGCCACGGTCCAGGCGTACAATCAACAGACCAACGCCTATGACGAAACCGGTGTCGGCGTCAGCGCTGACATCGAGCGGCGCTTCCGCAAGACGTCCTACCTGACCCTGGGGGTCTCCCTCGACTATGCCGAGACCGACGAGCCGCAGGCCAATCTGAGTTCTCTCGGCCGCACGACCGTCGCGGGCGCACTTCTGGGCGTTCTGTCCCTCGACCGCTCCGACGATCCGCTGGATCCAAAGCGGGGTTGGCGCGTGGAGACCCGCGTCGAGCCGACCATCATCCTGGGGGGCATCACCTTGCCCTACCTGAAGATCCAGACCCAGGGCACGGCCTATGTCCCGTTCGACGCCAAGGGGCGCACGGTGCTCGCTGCCCGCCTGAAGCTCGGCTCGATCGTCAACGGCACGATCCCGGACGTGCCTGCCTCGCGGCGGTTCTATTCGGGCGGCGGTGGTTCGGTGCGCGGATATACGTACCAGGCCATCGGCCCGCACCTGGCGGACAACACGCCGGTCGGCGGCGCCTCGGTGGTCGAGGGCTCGCTCGAACTGCGCCAGAAGATCGGCCAGCATTGGGGCGTGGTGGGCTTCGTCGATGCTGGCGCCATCGGTTCAGGCCAGATTCCGGACGGCAACGACATGGCCTTCGGCGTCGGTCTTGGCGTGCGCTACGATCTCGGCTTCGGGCCGATCCGCGTCGACGTGGGCGTGCCCCTGAATCCGCGATCCAATGACCCGGCCTTCCAGGTCTATCTCAGCATCGGGCAGAGCTTTTGAGCGAGCCGCCCAAAATCGAGGATGCGGTCCAGGAGGTCGCGGAGGCCGCCGCCAAGGTGGCGCGCAGCCGCTCGATACCTCGCGCCATCGTCGTCGTCTGCGCCCTGATCGCGCTGCTCCTGGTCGGCACGGTCGCGGGCCTGCGCTATGGCGTGCTGCTGCCCCAGGCGCGGCTGCTGATCGAGGCGCGCGCCAGCGGCCTCAAGCTCGGCCGCATCGGGACCCTTCGCATCCAGGGGCTGGAGGGCGACATCTGGCGCAACTTCACGGTCCGCGAACTGACCATCTCGGATGACAAGGGCGTCTGGCTCGACGCCAGGAACGTCGCGGTCTCATGGCGTTACATGCAGCTCTTCACCCGCAGCCTGCACATCGACAAGGTGACCGCCCAGCAGCTGACCCTGGCACGCCGGCCGACGCTCGGTCCGCAAGGCAAGTCCGGCGCCTTGCCCATCAACATCCGCATCGACGCGATCGCCACACGGGTCGAGATGGCGCCGGCCTTCAGCTATGAACGGGGCGTCTACGATGTCTCGGCGGCCTTCGCCATCAAGCGCGGCAAGGGCGGCCCTGTGATGCGCCTGACGGCGACCAGCCTGCTGCACCCTGGCGATCACCTGAACCTCGTGGCCGACCTCGCCGCCGGCCACCCGATGGTCGTCAAAGCCGATGCGGTCGAGGCCACTGGGGGGGCGATCGCCGGGGCGATCGGCCTGCCGGCTAACCAGCCGTTCGAACTCCAGGCCGATATCGGCGGTCAGGCCGAGGCCGGGCGGATCCATGTCGTTGCGCTCAGCGGCGCCGCCAGGCCCGTGGCGATCGATGGCGTCTGGACCCGGCAGGGCGGCCAGGCCCAGGGGCGCGTCTCGCTCACGGCCTCCAGCTTGACCCGGAGCCTCGCCGAGCGTCTCGGGCCCGAGGTCAATTTCACTGCGTCCGGACAGGCTTCGGGCAAGGTCCTGATGCAGATCCAGGCGCGCGCCGCGACCGACAACCTCGTCGTCACCGCCCAGGGCCTGATCGATCCCGACAAGCGGGCGGCGGGACCGGCCGGCCTCGCCATGACCGCCGCCAGCCCCGCGCTCTCCAAAATCGCCGGCGGCCCGGACATGGGGCCGGCCCAGGTGACCGGACGCATGAGCGGAGACCCGTCGGACTGGGCCTTTTCCGGCCAGGCCCAGGTCGACCGCCTGGCCTTTGCGGGCTACCAGCTCGACCGGGTCGCGGGCCCGATCGCGTTCGGCCATCGCAAGGGCCAGTTCGATCTGAAGGGTAAGGCCACGGGTGTTGGCGGAAAGGGGGGAGGCCTGGCGGGGGCCTTGCTGGGCGCCACGCCCACGGTCGCCTTCGAAGGTTCGCGCCTGGCCGACGGGCGCCTGTCCCTCAAAGACCTGGAGGCGACGGGCGCGGGCCTGAAGGTCTCGGCCAGCGGCGGGCGGACCCTTCTGGGCGGCCTGAACTTCAAGGGAGAGGCGCAGGTCTCAAACCTCGCCGCCGCGCGCCCGGGCGCCAGCGGCGGGCTGTCGGCGACCTGGAGCGCGGTTCAGTCCGGATCCGGCAAGCCTTGGACGCTCGGCTTGGACGCCGCGGGCGCCAAGTTCGCCACCGGCTATGGCGAGCTGGACCGACTGCTCGGCGCCTCGCCACGCCTCAAGGCGCAGGCCGCAATAGCGGGTGCGGAGGTCGCGGTCTCAGACGCCAGCCTCGACGGCGCGGCGCTTAAGGCCCAGGCGGCCGGGGTGAAGGGGGCGGGTGGCGGCCTGAAGTGCAAACTCGACTGGTCCGCCACCGGTCCGTTCCGGGCGGGTCCCGTCGAGGTCAC
>CAMFIW010000054.1 GCA_945952355.1 uncultured Phenylobacterium sp.
GTTCTGGACGTCCGACAACTCGTCGTTGGTCTTGTTCAGGTTCTGCAGAGCCACGAGCGCGGACTTATTGGTGTGGACGCTGATCGTCATACCCGGCCTCCTTGGCGCGCCCGGCGCCTTTGGAAACTCGTTATTGCGAGTCGCCCTGGTTGCCGGTTTTCCTGGCCGGGAAGCTAGGGAATCATGGTGTCCAGATGGTTAACGCCCATACACCAATGCCCGCCAGCCGGGCGCCCGGGGCAGGTGAAACGGTCGGTTTGGACGCCTCTCGGCGACCGGATCAGGCGCGGGTTCGGATGACGTCGCCCGCTACGTAGTTCTCGCCTTCGCGCAGCTTCAGGATGTCCTCTCGCGGATACTGAGCGAGGACATCACCGGTGCGCCGGTCGACCGTCTTGTAGACGTACGAGCCGTCGACCTCTTCGATCACAAGTCTCAGGTCCGCCTGGTCCAGAGCGCCTGCAGCAATACGGGATTGAACTGAACCCGTGTCGGGCGCCGGCGCTTGGGGGGCCGGCTGGCTGAAGGTCGGATCGGGCGTGGCCGAGACGGCTGCCACTTTCTTTTCCATGTCTCCAATCGCCGGCGGGTCTCAACTGCCGGCGTCCCTGTTGGTCCGAATGCGGCGGGGAAGTCGCCCTCCCCGCCGGCCACGACCGAAGGCGCGGCGCGACGACGCGCCACGCCTTCGAATTTCCTTAGCGGAAGAGGCTGAGGAGGCTTTGCGAGGAGCTGTTCGCGATCGACAGCGCCTGCACGCCAAGCTGTTGCTTGGTCTGCAGCGATGTCAGCTTCGCGGATTCCTTCGCGAGGTCGGCGTCGACCAGGTTGCCCACACCGGCGTCGATCGAGTCTTGCAGCTTGCCGATGAAGGTCAGGTGCGAGGCCAGGGCCTTCGAACCCGTACCCAGCTTCGACAGAGCGGTCGACACGTTCTGGATGGCGGTGGTGACGGTGGCGATCATTGTGCCAGCGCCCGATTGGGTGCCGATCGACGAAGTCGCGCTCAGACCGATACCCGCGAGGGACAGGTCTTGGGCGGCAACGGTCAGCTTCGAGCTGCCGCTATCGTCCGCGAGAGCGGCGATGGTCGTGCCGCCCGCATTGATCATGTTGATCCCGTTGAACGTGGCGTTGGTCACGGACTTGGTGATCTGATCGCGGAGCGACATGAAGTCTTGGTTCAGGGCGTCGCGCGAAGCGGTATCGAGCGAGGCGTCCGAAGCGGCCAGGGCCTTGGACTTCATCTGGACGAGCAGGTCGGAGACGGCTTCACCGCCGGCGATCGCGACGTCCACGGTCGATTGGGAGCGCTGGAGCGACTCCTTGACCGCATCGAGAGAGGTGGAGGTCGCGCGCTGGTTTTGCGCGATCGCCCAGATGGCGCCGTTGTCCTTGGCGCTGGCCACCTTCTTACCGGTGTTGATCCGGTTTTGGGTGGTCATCAGGTCGGCGTTGGTTTGGTTGAGGTTCTGCAGGGCGACCATGGCCCCGACGTTGGTATTGACGCTATTCGGCATCACTAGATCCTTGTTCTCAGGTCTCGGCCGCCATTTTGGCAGCCAGAGGCGTTTTGCCTCGGAGAGCGAGAAGCAAGGCTCGGGCCATACGCCCACGGGCGATCGACCCGCGATAAGATTTTGAAATCGTGAGGTTATACCCTTGTTAGGGACGTTCTAGATCGGCAAAATTTGCCGACTTGCGCGCAGATGGGCAGAAATTGCCGGCCTCACCCCGGCAAACGGCGCCCAGCGTTTCAAAGAGCTCGCCGGGGCGGCCCCCGAAGGGGCCGCACCCGGCGCTGCGACCCTTACTTGAACAGGGCCATGATCGTCTGCGGCGTCTGGTTCGCGATGGTCAGCGCCTGGACGCCGAGTTGCTGCTTGGTCTGCAGCGCCGTCAGCTTCGCGCTTTCCTTGGCCAGATCGGCGTCGACAAGGTTGCCGATGCCCGCATCGATCGAGTCCTGCAGCTTTCCGATGAAGGTCAGGTGCGAGGCCAGGGACTTCGACCCGGTGCCCAACTTGGACAGGGCCGTCGACACACTGGCGATGGCATTCCCGATCCCGGTGATCATCAGACTGGCATTGGTCTGAGTTCCGATCGTGGAGGTCGCAGTCAGCGCCCCCAGAACCGATCCACCGAGAGACAGATCCTCGCCCTGCACGGTCAGCTTGGAGTTGCCCGTGTCGTCGGCGAGCGCCGCGATGGTCACGACGCCGCCAGGCTGGGTACCGTCCAGCATGTTGACGCCATTGAACGTCGCGTTCTTCACCGCCTTGGCGATCTGGTCCCGCAGCGACATGAAGTCCTGATTCAGCGCGTCGCGAGACGCCTGATCGAGACTCGCGTCCGAGGCTGCGAGGGCCTTCTGCTTCATCTGGACCAGCAAGTCCGAAACCGTTTCACCAGCAGCCATGGCGACATCCACAGTGGACTGGCTCCGCTGCAGAGACTCTTTGACAGCGTCGAGCGATCCGGACGTTGCGCGCTGGTTCTGGGCGATCGCCCAAATAGCGCCGTTGTCCTTCGCGCTGGACACCTTCTTGCCGGTGTTAATACGGGTTTGCGTCATTGCCAGGTCAGCATTGGTCGCATTGAGGTTTTGGAGCGCGATCATCGCGCCCACGTTCGTGTTCACCGAATTGTACGGCATTGGGTGTCCTTCCATTCTGGTCGGGGATGGTCCGGCTTTTGCCGGCAGGCAGTTCTTCGCCTGAGGCGCGCATCGCAAGCCGCGGGCCAGAACAGGCCCCGGAATTCACTTTCTATACCATTGTTTTTTATTGAATAATCTCGACTTGACCGGGGGCCTGAATTAATCACGCCTGCGGACGAATCGAACGCCCGGCACGACTTGCCGGTCCAATCCTGCGTAGTGGGAATACCCGTCCGCCCGGGCGGGACCAGCTAGGCCACGCCGCTGCGCAGGAGGTCGTCGAAATAGGCGATGGTCTTCGACAAGCCTTGGTCGAGCGCGATGGTGGGCTCCCAGGACAGGAGTTCGCGCGCCTTGGCGATGTCCGGCTGGCGCTGGCGCGGATCGTCTGCCGGCAGGGGCCGGTACTCCAGAGTTGAGGGAGATCCGGTCAGGGCGATCACCCGTTCGGCCAGGGCCTTGATGGTGAACTCGCCGGGATTGCCGAGGTTGATCGGGCCGGTCACGTCGTCGTTCGTGTTCATCAGCCGCAGGAAGCCCTCCACGAGGTCGTCGACATAGCAGAACGACCGGGTCTGCAGCCCCTCGCCATAGAGGGTGATCGGTTCGCCCTTGAGCGCCTGGACGACGAAGTTGGAGACCACTCGGCCGTCGTTGGGATGCATGCGCGGACCGTAGGTGTTGAAGATCCGCGCCACCTTGATCCGCACCTTGTGCTGCCGGTGGTAGTCGAAGAACAGGGTTTCGGCGCAGCGCTTGCCCTCGTCGTAACAGGAGCGCAGGCCGATCGGATTGACGTTGCCCCAATACGCCTCCGGCTGGGGATGGATCGTCGGGTCGCCATAGACTTCGCTGGTCGAGGCCTGGAAGATCTTCGCGCGGCGGCGCTTGGCCAGCCCCAGCATGTTGATCGCCCCATGCACGGAGGTCTTGGTCGTCTGGACCGGGTCGTACTGGTAGTGGATCGGCGAGGCCGGACAGGCCAGGTTGTAGATCTCGTCGACTTCCACGAAGAGCGGGAAGGTCACGTCGTGGCGCATCAGCTCGAAGCTCGGGTCGCCGAGCAGGTGGGCGACGTTGCGCCGCGAACCCGTGTAGAAGTTGTCGACGCAGAGCACTTCGTGCCCCTGGTCCAGCAGGCGCTCGCAGAGATGCGAGCCGATGAAACCGGCGCCGCCGGTGACCAGAATACGCTTCATACCGTAGATCCCAATGCGGCGCCGGCGGGGCTAGGCCGAGCGCCTGCTCCCACGATCCGCCGGGCCGCGATCCAAGTCCAGGGCTTCAAGACTCGAGGTGTCGAACCCATGGAAGAGTGACAGGAAGCGGAACGGATGATCCCGGTAGGACGGGTACATCACGTTGTTGATATCGCTGGACGTATCGAATCGGCCGATGCGAGGAGCCTCGCCGTGCCGCTCCAGGTGATGGCGCGCGAACAGCAGGGCCGCCTGGTCGATCCAGCGCGTCACCGCGGACGCGGCCAGATGGCGCTCCAGATAGGCCCGCAGGCTTCGCAGGAAGCGGTGGGCGTTGGCGGTCGGGTTCACCAGCAGCAGGTTGGCCGTCAACCGCGACCCGGCGTTCCAGCTGATCTCATTCTCGTTGACTACGATGTCGTCGCCGGCGGTGCGATCCAGCAGGTCGGCGACCCCGCGTTGCAGGACGAGATCGATGTCGGAAACGAAGATCGGCCGCTCCAGCGCCGACAGCAGCCCGTCCAGCCGCAGGAATCGCACCGACTGAAGGTGGGCGATCGGCTTGTCGGCCAGACCCTTTGGCGGCGCGTCATACGACTTCGTCGCCACGGCGGCTTCGTCGAAGGCGTCGGCGGTGAACATCAGACGCGGGTCTCGCACGCCCACCTTGGCCGCGATCTCGGCGAGGCGCCCCGCGCCGCCGATCACATGGATGACCACCATTGCGGCGACATCTGCGTATTTCAGCACCGACAGGGCGTACCAGCGCGCATAGAGATCGACATAGGCTTCATCGGCCGCGGCGAAGAACACGGCGCGCGCGCCGAGCTCGTCCGCCCTGCCCTTCAGCCCCCCGGGCGCAAGCGGCGACCCAGTGCTGTCGGCGATTTCGGCCGCCGCCTCATGCCCGGCGTCCGGTGTCGGAGCCTCGATGGCCGGTAGGTCGACCGCGTCCATCATCAGGCGGTAGTGAATCGCCCAGCCGGCCCACTCGCTATCGACCGGAAGCTCGATGACCAGCGCCCTCGCCGCGTCTTGCAGCCGCCTGACCCGCGCTAGGCCGCCGGCGTCCAGCGGGGCGCACAGAATTCGGCTCGCAAGGTCGTGGATGTCGCGCAGTCGGAGCAGCGGGTGAACATCCCTGGCCGGGTCCAGGACCTCGGAGATCTCCCCATCGAGGCTGTTCCCGGGCGAGGTCGGAGCGACTTCGGCGAGGGCCGCCAAGGCGGCCGGGTCCGCGGGGTCAAGCGCCAACAAGGCGCGCGCATAGTGCTCGACGCGATCGCGCCGCCCCAGGGCCTGGTTGCAGACAAGAGCGGCCGTGACCATGGGCGCGCTGAGCGGGGCGACCTCGGCCAGAGCCGCGGCATAGGCCTCGGCCTGCGCCATCTCGCCGGCGGCCAAATGGGCGTTGTATCGCTCGATGGCGACCAGGGCCTGGGCCCGGACGTCCTCGATCACGGTCTCCGGATCGCCAGCGGCCACCTTCAGCTCGATCAGCCGTTCAAGCGCCTCGAGGACACGTCCCATGGACGACAGCAGCCTCACCAGGGCGCGCAGGGTCTCGACATCTGAGGGGCGCGAGGCGTGCAGCTTCTGGAGCACCAGCAGCGCCTCCCCCGCCCGGCCCTCGCTGGCGAGTTCGGCGGCCATCGCTCGCAGCCGGTCGACCTCGGCCAGCGCCTCGGGCGTGTCGAACACCGCCGTCGTGTCGAACTGCTGCCGGCTGATCCGGTAGCCGTGGCCGCGCAACAGCGCTTCCGCGGCCGCCGTGTCCTCGCCGTTCAGGTGCTGGTGCTCGTAGTGCACCACGCCCGGCCGGAAACGGGCGAAGTCGAACAGCTTCAAGACCTCGAAATCGTAGCCCTCGGTGTCGATCTGCAGGATGTCGATCCGCTCGATTCCCCGCTCCGACAACAGGTGATCGAGGGTCTTGCAGGGCACCTGGACCGGTTGAACCAGGGCGCGCAGGGCCGCGGTCGTCTCGGCGTTCGGGCTGGAGCGCCCCAGAACGCCCGTCTCCTTCAGGAGATCCTCCATCAGGAACGAGCTGATCCCGGCGAAGTGCGGCGGCAGGAGACCGCGCTCCACCGCCTCCGGATTGAACTTCCAGATGGTGCGCTCGCCGTCCTCGTCGGCCACGGCGCAGTTGATCGGCGTGACCTTGGGGTTGCCGTCGTAGAGCGCCTGGAGCTTGTCGAAATACTGCGGGATCGGCTCGACGATGACCCCGGCGAGGTCGGCGGCCACCACGTGCGGCCGCAGCGGGTCGAAACTGACGCCGTCGAAGCCCCCGACCTGGACGAAGAAGGAGTCGGGCCGTCGCGCGACCAGTTCGGCCATGGCGATATCGAAGGGGTCGTCGTGAGCGGACGGCGAGCCGGGGCGCTCGGATTCGGCGATCGCTTCGGCGGTCCACAGGCGCGCGTCCTCGCGGATCGGCCGGGCGGCGTGCCGTAGGCCTAGGGCGGCCCGGAACAGGCCGTGATAGTCGACCTCCCCCAGCATTTCGCGGTCGTCGTGGTCGAGCGCGATCGCCGCCTCCAGATAGTCGTCCAGATTGGCCAGGTCGGGACGAGGCAAGTCGCCCCGGCGATGGTCGTCGCACATCTGAGCGAACAGGTCTTCCAGGCGGTCGGCAAGCCTTTCCATGGCGAAGAGATCGCAGTCGGGCCTGGCCGCCTCCAGCCTGGCGCGCAGGGCCGCCAGGGTCGCCCGGTCGCGGCCGAGTTCCACGCCACGGGCCACGAAGTCGGCCGTGCGCTCGCAGACCAGATCCGGCAATCCCGCCGAGCGCACCAGGCTGCCACAGACTCGCGCAGCGAAGCTGCGGCCAGACAGGGTCAGGACGGGGACCCCCATCCAAAGTGCGTCGGACGCGGTGGTGTGCGCGCCGTAGGGCACGGTGTCGAGGAACAGGTCCGCCAAGGGATAGCGCGCCAGGTGCAGATCGTTGCGCAACTTGGGCGCGAAGATCAGTCTTGAAGGATCGACCCCCGCGGACACCGCGTGCTCCGCCAGCCGCGCCTGCGCCTCCGCATCGCTCTCGAGAAGCCACAGCACGCTTCCATCCACCGCGCGGAGGATCTCCATCCAGCGTCCGAAGGTGAAGTGCGTGATCTTGTGCGGCGCGTTGAAGCAGCAGAAGACCGTCGCACCCTCGGGCAGTCCGGCCTCGGCGCGGCTCGGCCTTTGCGCCGCCACCACCCGCTTGCGATCGTTCGGCTGGTAGCAGGCCAGACGAAGGACGCGCTCCGAGTAGTAGAGCTCCTGGCCCGGCGGAATGATCCAGTCGTCCGCCACGATGTAGTGGTGGTAGGGGCTGGCCATGGTTCCCGGATAGCCCAGCCAGTTCACCTGGATCGGCGCCGGGCGCCGCGAGAACACGCCGGTGCGCGCGCTGCGCGTATGGCCGTTCAGATCCACGAGGACGTCGATCCGATCGGCGGCGATCTGCGCCGCGGCCGCGTCGTCGGTGAGGCTGCTGATGTCGATCCAGTGCTCGACGGCCGCCTTGGCCCGGTGATGGATCGGATCGTCTGCAGGCACGCCGCAGTAGTAGGCGAACACTTCGACCCGAGCGCGATCGTGCAATTCCAGGAGTTCGGCCATCAGGTGCCCGACGGCGTGTTCGCGCAGGTCGGAGGAAACGTAGCCGACCCGGATCCGTCGCCCGGCCTCGATCGACGCGCGCCGACGGTCATGATCGCGGGGCGCCGGGATATGGTCGATGGACTCGCGCACATAGCGTTCGGCCGAGCCGAGCTGCATCAACGGATCGTCGGTGTAGGCCGCCACCGACAAGGGATGCATGCCCCGCAGCTGAGCCGCCCTGTCGAGCTTCTCCAGCGGATCGATCGGCGGCCATTTGCACTGCCCCATCCGCATGGCCACGAACTGCTCGACCACGTCGCGGTGCGGCTGGCCCAGCGCCAGGGCCTCGCGCAGGGTCGCTTCCGCCTCGGCCATGCGATGCAGATCCGACTGCACGCGTGTGATCTGCTTCAGCAGCGCCAGTTTGTGGTCGATCGACGCGCCGGTGACCATCGGCAGACGCGCGGCGCCGGCGCGCCACAGCTCGATGCCGTTGGCGGGCGATCCGGCCCGTTCCACCAGGCCGCCCAGATTGACATAGGCCGGGGCGAAGTCGGGATTGATCTCCAGCACCGCCTTCAGCGACTCAATCGCGGCCCCGACGTCGCCGATCTGGCTTTGCAGGCAGGCCTTGTTGAAGATCGCGATGGCGACCTGCGGCTGCCCCGCATTGGCCGATGCCCAGGCCTCGTAGAGGGCGATCCCTTCCCGCTCGCGCCCCGCCGGGCCGAGGCCCGAGACGGCGACAATCACGTCGGCGAGGCTCGCCGAGCCGGACTCCGTCAGCGGTGAAAGCGTGTCGGTCGGATGCTCAACCATTCAGTCTCGGCGGGTCGCGATTCGAGGTCCGCGATCATCGCACGCCGATTCGCGCCGACCCAGAAATCGATCCAGCGACCGCTCGCCGCACGAAACCACCCGCCGGACGGATCCGGCGGGCGGCGCACGTTCCCTTTGAGACTGCCGATCAGCTGCCTGCCAGATAGGCAGCGGTCTGAGCGGTATCGAAGCTTTGCACCTGGGTCTGGGTGAAGGCCGCCATCTGGGTCGTCGACAGGGCCGCGATGTTGGTCGTCGACAGGCTGTCGAGCTGGGTCGCCGTGAGCCCCGGAGGCTGGGTGACGGCGAAGTTCGACATCGGGGGGGTGGTCAAGCCCGCGATCACCGTGCCCGTCAGGGCGCCGATCTGCGTCGCCGTCAGCGCCTTGGCCTGGGTAGCCGAGAGTTCGCTGAAGTCCGACGTCGACAGGCCCTTCACCTGGGTGGTGGTCACCCCGCGCAGCTGGGTGGCGTTGAGCGCACCGACCTGGGTCGCATTCAGAGCCGCGAAGCTCGTGGCGTTGAAGCCTCCGACCTGGGTGGCCGAAAGCGCGCCGACCTGGGTCGCCGACAGCTCGCCGACATCGGTGGTCGAAAGGCCGGCGATCTGGGTCGCGGTCAGGCCGCCCAGTTGGGTTGTCGACAGGGCCGCGACCTGGGTCGCATCGAGGCTGGAGATGTTGGCCGCGCTTAGCGCGCCGACCTGGCTGGCCGACAGCGCCCCGAGCTGGGTGGTGGTCAGTTCGCCGAAGTCTGTGGCCGACAGATTCTTGAGCTGGCTGGTCGTCAGGCCGCCGACCTGGGTCGTGCTGAGCGAACCGACCTGGGTCGCGTCCAGGGCCGAGAGCGAGGCATCCTTGAGCGCGCCGATCTGGGCCGGCAGAAGCGCCGCGATCTGGGTGGCGTTGAGCGCGCCGGCCTGGGTGGCGGTGAGTGCGCCCACCTGAGTGTTGGTGAGCGCGCCGACCTGGGTGGCCGAAAGTTCGCCGATGTCGCCTGTGCTCAGGCCGCCGATCTGGGTCGCCGTAAGGCCCTTGATCTGGGTCGTAGACAGGCCGCCCACCTGGGTTGCGTTCAGCGCCGAGACATTGGCGGGCGACAAGGCCGCGATCTGGGAGGTCGAGAGCGCCCCGATCTGAGTGGCGGTGATCTGGCCGAGGGTTGTCGCGCCGAGGCTCGAAAGCTGGGTCGCCGCCAGGCCCTTCACTTGGGTCGTCGACAGCGCCCCCACCTCGGTGGCGTCCAAGCTGGCCAGGTTGGTGGCGCTCACCGCCCCGATCTGCGTCGCCGTCAGCGCTCCAAGCTGGGTCGCGGTCAGTTCGCCGAAGTCCGTAGACGAAAGGTTCTTCACCTGGGTCGCCGTCAGGCCGCCGATCTGGGTTGTGGTCAGGGCGCCCACCTGGGTCGCGTCGAGCTGGGCGAAGGCCGCATCCGACAGGGCGCCGATCTGGCTGGCGCTGAGGGCGCCGAGCTGGGTCGCGTTCAGGCTGCCGATGCTGGTGGTCGACAGAGCTGCGATCTGGGCCGCGGTCAGCGCGCCGATCTGGGTCGCCGAGAACTCGCCGAGGTCGGTGGCGTCGAGCCCCTTCACCTGGGTCGTGGTCTGGCTCTTCACCTGGCTGACCGAGAGCGCCGCCACTTGGGTGGCGTTCAGCGCAGATAGATTGGTCGCGCTGAGACCCGTGAGCTGCGTGCCGGACAAGGCGCCGATCTGGGTGGCCGAGAACTCGCCCATGTCCGTCCCGGTGAGGCTGCCGAGCTGAGTGGCCTTCAGGCCGGCCAGCTGCGTGCCGGAAAGGGCGCCGACCTGGGTCGCGTCCAGCGCCGAGACGTTGGCCGCCGACAGCGCGCCGACCTGGGAGGCGGTCAGGGCGCCGATCTGGGTGGCGTTGAGCTGGCCCAGCGTGGTGGCCGTCAGGGCGCCGATCTGGGTGGTCGACAGGCCCTTTACCTGGGTCGTGCTGAGTGCGCCGACCTCGGTGGCGTTCAGACTGCCGAGGTTCGTGGCGGACAGGGCGCCGAGCTGGGCGGCGCTGAGCGAGCCGAGTTGGGTCG
>CAMFIW010000055.1 GCA_945952355.1 uncultured Phenylobacterium sp.
CAGCGACCTCGAATCCATGAACACCATCTGGGCGGCTTCCGGGATGTGCGCCGCCAGCGCCGCCGCGGCTTCGGGTCCCTGCAGCGCCATCAGAGCGCGGTTCTCCAGGCGTTCGATCTTCACCTGGCCGGCCAGCTCGTTGTCGATGACCTTGAAATCGTTCTCTTTGCAGGCGCCGTTGACCACTACGAACAGGCCGTCGTCATCCGGCCGCGCGGCCATCAGATCGTCGATGATCCCGCCCGTCTTGTTGAGCAGGACCGAATAGCGCTGCTTGCCGGGCTTCAACCCGATGAAGTCGCCGGGCGTCACCTCTTCGAAGGCCGACAGCGGCGAGACGCCCCTTAGACGCGCTTGGCCCATATGGGACACGTCGAACAGGCCCGCATGCTCGCGGCACCATAGGTGCTCCTTCAGCACCCCGTCCTTGTACTGGACTGGCATCGAATAGCCGGCGAACGGCACCATGCGGGCGCCCGCGGCGACATGCGCCTCGTAGAGCGGTGTGGTCTTCAGGGTCTCGTCCGACAAGGAGCGGCTCCGGCTGACATATGGCGCGCGCGGACGATCCGTGGTCCGCAAGGCGCCCCCGCTGTCCTGGGAACCTGAGAGATTTCGAGCCCGCCCGGGCCGAGATTGGGCGCGCCCTTTGCTCCTTCGGCGAGCCGCCCCGAGGGACGACTACTTTCCAGCGTTCATCAGCCCGCGCGGTCCTTTTGCCTGAGCGTTTCCGGGGCGGTTGCGCCTTCGGCTCCGAGGTCCCGAAGGCCCCGGTCTCTCCCGCGAGAGTCGGCCGGAACCTGTTCGAAGGACCCCGCCAAGTCAATGCGTCAGATGGCATGCGCGTGCGCCGGGACGCGATTCGCACGCACGACGTGCGCATTGGCACGCTTGATGCAACGCGGCGCTTTGCCGAACGCAGGTTTCTCTCTTTGGGCGACTGGGCTTGCGGATGGTGAAGCTTGCGGGCAATCAAGCCCACTGGGCTGATTTCTTTCCTTGGGGGTATCTATGAAGCTTTCCGCGTTCCTGGCCGCTGGTGCGGTCCTGGCCGCCGCCATGCCGGCCGCTGCGTCCGTCGAGGTTATCACCTTCGACGTGGCTCAGGCCGGCTACACGCCGACGCCTGGCGTCCGGCAGGAAGTCACGAATCAATTCGGATCGATGGGCGTCCTGTTCCAGGATCAGGCGAGCCCCGGCCATGGCGCCACTGTCGGCAACTGTGGTCCGGGTGACGGCCCCGTCTCGCTGTTCGGCTACGGCGCCGACTTCGACGGCTGCGGCAATACCCGTCCCAACCTGGACATCGTGTTCGTCAATCCGCTCAACAACGCCCTGGGCGGCTTCACCACCTTCTTCAGCCTGCACAATTTTGACGGTCTGGTGGAGGCCACGGCGTTCGACGCCCTGGGCAATATCCTTGGCACGACCCAGACCTATTCGGGCGACCTCGTCTTCTCGGGCGTGGGCGACATCGCCCGCGTGAACCTCAAGTCCCTGGATGGCGACCCGACCACCCTGGACACCCTGAAGTTCGAGACCGTTCAAGGCCTCGGCGGCTCCGCGGTGCCGGAACCCGGCGTGTGGGCCCTGATGATCGCGGGCTTCGGCATGGCGGGCGTCAGCCTGCGCCGCCGCAAGGCGATCGCCGCCTAAGCCAGGCGCTCGCTCGAAACATCAACGCCGCCGGTCGCGAGGCCGGCGGCGTTTTCTTTGGATGAACTACATCCGCTCGGGCGCTTCGATGCCCAGGATGTCCAGGGCGAGCTCAAGCTGATTCAGGCTGGCCCGGGCGAGCGCCAGGCGCGAGGCGCGGACCTCGGGCTCCGCCGGCAGGATCGGGCAGGCGGCGTAGAACTTCGAGAAGCCCTGGGCGAGCTTGTAGGCGTGCTCGGCGATGAAGTTCGGCGCCTTCTTGTCGTAGGCGTCGATCAGGGCCTGGTCGAAGGCGTCGAGCAGCAGGACCAGGTCGCGCTCCGCCTGTTCGGTCACCTGGATCGCCCCAGCCGCGAAGCCTTCCTCGGCGGCCCTCCGCAGCACCGACTTCACCCGCACCGCCTGGTACAGCAGGTAGGGGCCGGTCTTGCCCTCGAAGCTCGAGAACCGGTCGAGATCGAAAACGTACGAGGTGCCGCGGAAATTCGAGAGGTCGGCGAACTTCAACGCCGCGACCGCCACCCTGTGCGCCGTGGCCTCGAAGGTGTCGGGGTCGAGCTCGGCGCCCAGGTCGGCCTCGCGCAGGCGCTCGCGCGCCTTGCCCCGCGTCATCTCGATCAGGTCGTTCAGCTTAAGCACCCCGCCTTCGCGGGTCTTGAACGGCTTGCCGTCGGTGCCGTTCATGGTGCCGAAGCCGATGTGCTCCAGGCTACCCTCCACGGCGTAGCCGGCGAGATAGGCCGCCCGGTAGACGATCTCGAAATGGTCGGCCTGACGCTGGTCCACGACATAGAGAATCAGGCTCGGCCCGAAGCTCCGCTTGCGGTCCAGGATCGTGGCGAGGTCGGTCGTGCCGTACATGGCCGAGCCTTCCGACGACACCACCAGCAGGGGCGGCAGCTCGCGCTTGTCGCCCTGGCGCGCCACGCGGACGATCCGCGCGCCCTGGTCGTCTTCCAGCAGGCCCTTGGCGTCCAGCTCGGCCACCATCGGGTCGATCAGGTCCTCGACGTCGCTCTCGCCCTTCCAAAGGTCGAAGTCGACGCCCAGGGCGTGGAAGTCGCGCTCCAGGGCCACCCGGGTCACGTTGGCGAAATGCCGCCACAGCAGGAAATAGCCGGGGGTCCGCTCCTGCAGGTCGGCGGTCAGTTTGCGGGCGCGGTCGCGATAGGCCGGGTCTTCCTTGCCCTTGGCGGCCGCGGCCGGATACAGCCGGTCGAGGTCGGCGAGACTCACTCGTGCGTTGAACAGCGCCAGCGCGTCGGCGGTCTCCTGGGCCGGAATCTCGCCCGTCGTGGCGTTCAGCTTGGCCAGCCGCTCGGCGATGTCGGGGTGCTCGTCCATCACCGCGCCGATCAGCAGGCCCATCTGGTAGCCCCAGTCGCCGAAGTGGGCGTCGCCCAGCACCTCGTCGCCGCGGAACCGATAGAGCCGCTTGATCGCCTCGCCGATGATCGAGGCGCGCAGGTGGCCGACGTGCATCGGCTTGGCGACGTTCGGGCCGCCATAGTCGACCATCAGCTTGCGGGCGTCGGCGACCGTGCTCGCCCCAGCCCGTGCGTCGGCGGCGATCTCGTTGGCGCGCGCCGCAAGGGCGGCGTCAGAGACGCGCATGTTGATGAAGCCCAGTCCGGCGGTCTCAACCGAGGCGAGCTGCGGGTCGCCGGCCAGCTTGGCCACCACCTCTGTCGCGATCTCGCGCGGGTCGCGCTTGGCCACCTTGGCGGCCGGCAGGGCGCCGTTGCACTGGAAGTCTGCTAGGTCGGGACGGTCGGATGGTGTGACCCGCCCGAGCTCGGGCGGCAGGCCCACGGCTGCGAAGGCGGCCGCGACCGCCTCGCCCAGACCACGTTTCAGGTCGCTCATTTCCGGTTCGGGGTTCCGGCATGGGCCACGGCTCCGGCATTCAGGCGGAAGCGTTTGCCCTCACGGTTGAACTCGGCCATCTGCGGCGTCACGTCGAAGCCGACCAGGACCTCGAAATTCGATCCGGACGTGGCGACCGAGGCGCGCGGAATGGTGATCTGGGCGATCTGTTCGGTCACGTAGAGCCGGTCCTGGCCGGCCTGGAACTTCACCGGCAGGTCGAAATACTTCTTGTCGATGATCGCCTGGTTCCGCTTCGTCACCGCCACCCAGTAGCGGTAAGTCTTGGTGTCGCCCTCGGCGAGCGGACCCTTGCCCAGCTCGAACAGAATCTCCATGGCCACGGTGATCGGCTGGTCGTCCTTGTAGGCGCAGCCCGCCGAAATGCCCTGGATCTCGCCCGAATAGCCCACGTCGGCCGAGGCTTCCTTGCCGTTCTTGAACTCGACGTAGCGGCCGGCGTCGTACAGCGCCTTGACGAACGGGCAGGGGCCGGCGTTGCGCAGTTGGGGCAGCGGAGCCTGGTTGTCGCCCCACTCCTCGTCGCGCTTCTTCTTCTTGGCTGCGTCTTCCTGCTGCTTGTCGTCGCCGCTCGGACGGCGGCCCTGGGCGAGCGCGTCGGTTACGGGAAGGGTGGCGGCCGCCGCGATCAGGGTGGCGGCGAGAAGCAGGGAGCGGCGCATCGAAGGTCGTCCGGACAAAAAGCGGGCGCGGGCGCGCCCGCTGTCGGTTCCCTACTAATCTCTATCGAATGCGGCGGCAACGCGGCTGGCGGCGCTGCGGCGGAACGCGCGGAGACATTCAGCGCCGGACGCTGGTGTCCGGCCCGCTAGAATGGCTCCACTTCCGAAGTTTGCGGCGCGCCGGTCGCCGAAACCGCTCACACTTTCGGCTGGCGCGCTCTAAGTTTGCAACAATGGCCCACGACCTCCCCGCCCGCCGCGCCTTGAAGGTGATGCTCGCCACCCCGCGCGGCTTTTGCGCCGGCGTCGATCGCGCCATCCAGATCGTCGAAAAGGCCATCGAGAAGTACGGCGCGCCGGTCTTTGTGCGCCATGAGATCGTCCACAACCGTCATGTCGTCGACCGGCTGAAGGCCATGGGCGCGATCTTCGTGGAGGAGCTTTCGGAGTGCCCGACCGACCGGCCCGTGGTCTTTTCGGCCCACGGCGTGCCCAAGTCGGTTCCAGCTGAGGCCCGCTCGCGCCAGATGCTCTATCTCGATGCGACCTGCCCCCTGGTCTCCAAGGTTCACGTCGAGGCCGGCCGCCATCACGAGGCCGGCCGGGAGATCGTACTGATCGGCCACGCCGGCCACCCCGAGGTTGTCGGCACCATGGGCCAGCTCCCGCAGGGCGCCGTGGCCCTCATCGAGACCGTCGCCGACGCCGAGGCCTTCACGCCGAAGGACCCGGCCAATGTCGCCTTCGTCACCCAGACCACGCTTTCGGTCGACGACACCGCCGGCATCGTGGCTGCGCTGCGCGCGCGCTTCCCGGGCATCTCCGCGCCGCACAAGGAAGATATCTGCTACGCCACCACCAACCGCCAGGAGGCGGTGAAGGCGGTGGCCGCCCACTCCGAGGTCCTTCTGGTCATCGGCTCGGCCAACTCCTCCAACTCCGTGCGTCTGGTCGAGGTCGCCAAGCGGGCCGGCGTTCCCGAGGCCCATCTCATCGACGACGCTTCGCATCTGGATCTGGCCTGGATCGACGGCGCCGAGACCGTCGGTGTCACCGCCGGCGCCTCGGCCCCGGAACTCCTGGTTCAGGGCGTTATCGACCGACTGGCCGAGCACTTCGACGTCACCGTGCAGGAGGTCGAGGCCGCCCGAGAGACGGTGAGCTTCAAACTGCCCCGCGTGCTGACGGCCTGAGGCCGTCTAGAAGGCGAAACACGAACGCGGCCCAGGTCCAATCAACGGGCTCGGGAGGATCTTACCGCCGCGCCTTCGCCGTCGCGAGTTCCACGCGGCCGGTCGACTTGCGGTGCGCGGCGCCGCCATCGGGCGAGAGTGTGTCGGCGGCGAACAGCAGGGCCGCAAGGCAGGCGCCGCTGACCACATTGGCCGGGCTCCATGGCGGCAGGGCCGCCACGCACACAGCCCCATAGCGTAGCGCCACGTTCAGAATCGAGCGCCGGGTCGCGAGCACCTGGGCGTTGCGCAGCGCCGCCCCGATCCGACCGTCGCGCCATTCCAATAGCGTCCAGCCGGCCAGGGTCACCCCGCCCAGGGCCGCCGCCGTCCAGGGCTGGCCCATGGCGAAAGCCTGGGAAAGGGCGCCGATCACGAAGGCCAGGGCCAGGAAACGGACGATATGGGCGCGGGGCAGGGACAGCGTCCGCCACGCCCATGCCACCGCCGCGTCGCAGCCGCGCAGCAGCCGCTCGTCCATTTCGCCCAACACACGCATAAGCCCGTCCGCCGTTCTGGCCACGATTCCAACCGGACCTCACTGAAGGCTCGCTGGCCTGCGGGCGCAAGCGGGCTCGCCTGTCAGGACGACGCCTACGCGTCTCAGCAGAAGGCGCGCACGATCACGTCGACATAGGCCTCGCTCGGCGCCCACCTGTATTCGCTGACGGTCACCAGCATGTGGACCACCCCGGTCAGGGCGCAGAGCAGGGCCTCGCCCTCGCGCAAATAGTCGCCCGCCGGGTCGCCCCGGGCGGCGGCGATCAGCGGTGGGAACCGCAAGTAGCCCGCCACCACGTCGGTCTCCTCGATGAACCACGGGTCCTGCGGCGTCTCGCGCCGGTCCTCGATCAGGAACACGATCCGATAGCGGTCCGGGTGTATCAGCCAGTAGTCAACCAGGGTCTGGGCGACCGCCTTCAGGCGGAGCTTCGGATCGGCCACGGCCGCCTCGGCGGCGGCCATCTCGGCGAACAGCGGCGCGAACGCTTCCGACCACAACGCCCGGATAAGCGCCACCTTGCCGGGGAAGTAGCTGTAAAGGGTCATGGTCGGCATGCTGGCCCGCGACGCGATCGCGCGGATGCTGAGCGCGCCCGCCCCGCCTTCGTCGAACAGCGCCCGCGCCGCCTCCAGGATCCGCGCTCGTCCCTGCTCCTGGCGCTGCGCTTTCGGAGTTCTCGAATTCGACGGCCCAGCCATTTTTACTCCGTGTTTCGTACTTGTACGGATTTAGCTTGACGCCACCATCCGGGCGGATGAAATTCCGTACAAGTACGAAAGACTTAGCGGCTGGCCTAACCAGGGTCCAGTCCGGGGAGGCGACATGGACGAGATTCACCCCAAGCTATCCCGCCGGGGCGCCCTGGGACTCAGCGCTGGGCTCGCCGGCCTGGCTGTTGCGCCGGCCGTGGCGGACGCCGCTTCACGCACCGCCTCGCCGGGCGCGGCGGTCGATGTCGTCGTGGTGGGTGCGGGCTTCGCAGGCCTCACCGCCGCACGCCGCCTGCGCGCCGCCGGCCACAGTGTCGTGGTGGCCGAGGCCGACGACCGCGTCGGTGGCCGCACCAAACCGGGCAAGATCGCCGGCCAGGTGGTCGACCTTGGCGGCCAGTGGGTCGGGCCCAGCCAGACCCGCCTCCTCGCCCTCGCCAAGGAACTCGGGGTCGCGACCTATCCACAGTACGCCACCGGCCTGAACATCGTCGATATCGCCGGCCACAGCGCCCGCTACGAGGGCGAGATCCCGGCGCTCGAACCGGCGGCCCTGTCCGATTTCGCCGAGGTCGTGGGCAAGATCGACGCCCTGGCCGGGCAGATCCCGTTCCCCCGCTCCTGGGATTTCGCCGGCGCCGCAGATCTCGACGGCCAGACCGTCGAGACCTGGATCCTCGCCAACGCGAGGACGCCGGGCGGCCGTTCGGCCCTGCGTGTGCTCACCCGCGCCTTGTTGTCCGCCGAACCGAGCCAGGTCTCGATGCTAGCCTTCGCCGCCTATGCCGCCTCGGCCGGCGGCTTCTCTGCGCTGATCTCCACGCGCGGCGGCGCCCAGGACGCCCTGTTCGAAGGCGGGGTCTGGCAGATCGCCGCGAAAATGGCCGCCGCCCTCGGCTCGGCCGTGGTGCTGAACGCACCGGTGACCGAGATCGCGCAAGACGAGACCGGTGTGACCGTCTCCGCCGGCGATCGCAAATGGCGCGCCCGCTACCTCGTGGTCACCGCGCCGCCGGCTCTGGCCAGCCGCATCAGCTACACGCCGGCCATGTCCGCCATGCGCGATGGCCTCACCCAGCGCATGCCGCTGGGTTGCGTGATCAAGGCCCACATCGCCTATGCACGGCCCTTCTGGCGCGAGCAGGGCCTGACCGGCCTCGTCCTCTCCGACCGCACCGAATTCGGCCCCTGGTTCGACCATTCGCCGCGAAACGGTCCCGGCGGATCCCTGGTCGGCTTCTTCGACGGTGGACCGGCCCAGCGGTGGGCCGACCGCCCGGCCGCGGAACGCCGGGCCCAGGTGCTCAAGGACATCGCGCTCTATCTCGGCGACGCGGCCCTCACGCCGGTCGACTATGTGGAGGAGGTTTGGACCCGCGCTCCGCTTCATCGCGGCGGCTATGTCTCGGTCCCCGGCCCTGGCGTGCTGACCAATTTTGGCCCGGCCCTGTTCGAGCCGGTCGGCCGTATCCACTGGGCCGGCACTGAAACCGCCATGGCCTGGAGCGGCTATATCGACGGCGCCGTCCGGTCCGGCGAGCAGGCCGCCGAGCAGGTCGGGCGGCTCCTCTGACCGCCTCAACCAGCCAGCGCGTCCTGGCGGAACTCCGAGGGCGAGCGTCCGTAGGTCTGGCGGAAGGCCGCGCCGAAATGGCTGTGGCTCGAGAAACCGAGTTCGAGCGCGAGGGCGGTGAGGTCCTCGCAGGCCGCCAGCAGGTCGAGCGCGCGAGCCAGCCTCAGCCGCATCTGGTAGCGATAGAGCGGCATGCCCTCCGCCGCCTGGAACACCTGGGTCAGGTAGACGGGCGAGCCGCCCACCTCGGCGGCGATCTCCGACAGCGTCCAGCGGCGCGAAAGGTCGCCGGCCACCAGAACCTTGGCCCGGTCGGCCAGCTTGCGCCGTCCGGCGCTGGCCGAAGGCGCGACGCCGCCCCGCGGCCCCAGCGCCTGCTCCACCAGCGCGAGCGCAAGGCTTTCTGCCTCCAGCGGTTCGCTCAGCCCCTGCTCCAGCCGGTGGCGCAGCAGGGCGACGAGCGCTTGGACGCGCGCGTCGATGCGCAGTCGGTGCGGCTCGAAAGCGGTCTCCGCGCGGTCCCGCCTCAGCGGCCTCGGCGCCAGTTCCTGTAGCAGGGGCTCGGCGATGGCCAACGACAGACAGGCGTCGCCGCCGCTCAGCGGATGGCTGATCCGGTAGCCCTCGTCCGCATTGAAGAACAGCACCTGGTTCGCTTCGGCGATCGCCTGGTCCGAGCCCAGGTGGCGAGCGAACACCCCGCGATAAGGGAAGACCAGCTCGGTCGCAGTCGCGCACTCCTCCGGTCCCTTGTGTCGGCATCCGCCGGGACAGCGGATGTCGCGGAGGGTCACGCTCGGCGTGCGCAGCAGGACACGCACCTCGGCTTCCGGCGCCGCCTCGGCGTCCGGCCCGGGTGTCGCACCCACCTGCAGCGACGTCATCGCCATGCCCATTCATATAGAGCGAAGCTCAGGCTGGAGAAGGTGGTCTCGAAATCGGTCTCGGCGCCTTCCAGCGGCCGTGTCCAGATGACGTTCAGCAGCCAGGTCCCGGCCTTCGGCATGGCGAACCGCGCCCGGCCGGCCGCGTCGGTCCGATGGGTCTCCACCGGCGCCTCGTCCTGCGCCAAGTCGGTCAGCTTGACGAGCGCGCCGGCCAGCGGGCGCCCGCGATAGATCACCCGCACCGGCAGGGCCGCCGGGCGGGGCAGGGCATAGGGGCTGACCTCCGGCACGATCTCCAGGGTCAGGCCCATCGGCTTCGTCACCTGGCCCTGTCTCCCGCCGCCTGGCCCCACCTGTACGATCGCTTTCGACACCCGCCCATAGGCTTCCGAGCCGTCCGCGCCGGTCCGCCCGGTGCGGGCCCGGAACGCGATGGCCGGGGTCAGGCCCTCGACGGCCAGGTAGTCGTTGAAGCGCTGGGCCGGCAGGTGGCTCTGGGCGGCGCTGTCGGTCTCCAGCACCACCACCTGGGCGCCCGACCCGTCGAAGATGAGCGTCCCGTCGCGCGCCATCTCGCCGAGCGTCAGCGCGCCGCGCAGGTCGGTCGTCCTTCCGCCGGGGTCCACGGCCGCGAACCGCACGATCCGACGTCCCGGGATCTGCGATCTCTGCCGCAGCGGCCCGTGCCCTACCTGCAGAGTCATCGGCGTTTCGGCGCCGGCCTCGACCCGATAGGCCTGCGGCTGGATCCAGAAGTCGTGCGCCACCGCCGGCGAGGCGAGGGCCAGGGCGGCCGAGAGAAGAAAGCTGCGCATGGGGCTCAGTGGGTTTCGGGCTCGGCGGGTTCCGGCGCGACCAGGAACGGGAAAGCCGCGTTAGACGGGGGCTTTTCGTCGCGATGCACCCCGTCGTCGATCCGAGTGTTCGTCCCGTTGGCGAGCTGCGAGCGGTAGACGTTCACCGCGTCGTAGGTCGGCGTCCGGCCGCCGCAGTCGCGCGCCAGGTCGGCCCGGCCCGACAGCGCCGCCAGTTCCACCCCGAACAATTGGTTGCAGTCCGCCCCGGCGCTGTTCCCCCACAGCCGG
>CAMFIW010000056.1 GCA_945952355.1 uncultured Phenylobacterium sp.
GGTGGGCGAGTCCCGCGTCGCCACCGTCGGCCCGGCCGCGGCCCAGTGCCCCGACGTGGTGGTGAAGCTGGCGGTCGGCGGGGCCATCGACGGCTTCGAGGACTACAATTCCACCCTGGCGCCGCTCGACGGCTCGGACATCGACGATCCGGTGCTGGGCAACCAGATGATGTACACCTCCGGGACCACCGGCCGGCCGAAGGGCGTGTTCCGCCCCGCCGCCGTGGTGACGCCGCACGCCATGTACGCCATGCGCGGCTATGACCACGAGACCAGCGTGCAGATGTGCGCGGGACCGGCCTATCACGCCGCCCCGCTGGCCTTCGACGTGCGCGCGGCGATGGGCGCCGGCGTGCCGCTGCATTTCATCGACAAGTGGGATTCGGAGCACGTCCTGCGGACGATCGCCGAGCAGAAGGTCACGCACCTGCACCTGGTGCCGATCATGTTCCAGCGCCTGCTGGCCCTGCCCGACGCGGTGAAGGCCAAGTACGACGTGGGCCACGTCAAATACATCGTCCACGGCGCGGCGCCCTGCCCGCCCGAGGTGAAGCACGCCATGATCGAATGGTTCGGGCCGATCCTCAGCGAGTACTATGCGGGCTCGGAAGGCGGCGCGGGCTTCACCATCGACAGCCATGAGTGGCTGAAGAAGCCGGGCAGCGTCGGCAAGCGGCCGCAACTGCTGCAGGTGCGTATCCTCGACGAGAACGGCAAGGACCTGCCGAACGGCCAGGCCGGCGGCATCTACCACCAGCTCCCGCCCGGCGGCGGCTTCACCTATTACAAGGACGAGGCCAAGACGAACGCCAGCCGGGTCGACGGCTTCTTCACCATGGGCGACGTCGGCTTCTTCGACGAGGACGACTACCTGTTCCTGACGGGCCGCAACGCCGAGACGATCATCTCCGGCGGGGTGGACTTCTATCCGCAGGAAGTCGACAACGAGCTGATCAAGCACGACGCCGTGTCCGACTCGGCGACCGTGGGCGTGCCGCACGACGAGTGGGGCGAGCAGGTGAAGGCGGTGATCCTGCTGAAGCCCGGCTACAAGCCCTCCGACGCGCTCGCCCAGGAGATCCTCGACTTCGGCCGCAAGGCGCTGCCGAGCTTCAAGGTGCCGCGGACCCTGGATTTCGTCACCGAGCTACCGCGTTCGGAAGCCGGCAAGATCCAGCGCAACAAGGTCCGCGCGCCCTATTGGGAAGGCCGTACGCGGCAGATCTAGAGCGCGTTCGCCGCGTCAGAGTCGTCCCGGGCCGCGCGCCCGGGGCGGCCTGAACACCGCTTAGATTTCACAATTGTAATCCACATTACAGCCTTTTAAGTGGCTTGTTCGCCCGGACCCGGATCAGTTCACGTCCGTAATCTGGGGAGCTTGACATGCTGCTGATCCCGGCCCTGGCCCAGGCGGCCATCGCGGCCTCGCCCGAGGCGGCCGTCACCCAGGGCGTGATCGCCTATCCGCCGGAATTCTTCGCCGCGGCCCGCCCGGCCAATGCGCGCGAGATGCTGGATCGGGTGCCCGGCTTCACCTTCGACGGCGGCGACAGCGTGCGCGGCTACGAGGGCGCGGCGGGCAACGTGCTGATCGACGGCCAGCGCCCCGCGACCAAGACCGACAGCCTCGAACAGCTCCTGCGCCGGGTGCCCTCGGCGCGGGTGGCCCGCATCGAGCTGATCCGCGGCGGCGCGCCCGGCATCGACATGCAGGGCAAGTCAGTGATCGCGAACGTCGTCATGAAGAGCGGCGACAGCTTCCACGGCTTGGTCGCCGTGGCGCACAACTACGTCCTCGACGACGGGCGAAGCGCCTTGGCTACCCGGCTGGAGGCCTCCGGCCAGCACAACGGCCACAGGTGGGAGGTCGGCTTCTACGGCGGCCGGGGCATAGACGACGGCTCGGGCGACGGGCCAAGGACTCAGGTCGGACCGACCGGGGCAGTCCTGGCGCGGTCCTTCCAGCAGTCGGAGGGGTCGGGAATCGACTACATCCTCACCGGCGCCTACGATCTGCCGCTGCTGGGCGGAACGTTGAAGATCAACGGCCGCTTCGACCGCAATCCCTACGACTACGATCTCAGCGAGCGGGCGATTACTCCGACTGACGGGCTGACGCGCCTGCACGATAGCGACGACACCGATACGTCCGAGGGCGGGCTTCGGTTCACCCGCGACTTCGGGACCCGCGCCAAGCTGGAGCTGGTGGGCCTGCGCCAGGACAAGGACGAACTGTTCGGCGAGGTCACCCACGCGCCCGGCCTCGACAGCGACTATTCGCAGCACTCGCGCACCGCAGAGACCATCGGCAGGGGCGTGCTGAAGTTCGCCTTTCGCCCGACCCTGTCCCTGGAGGCCGGCGGCGAGAGCGCGCTCAACACGCTCGACAACCACATCCGCTACGTCATCAACGGCGTTCCGCAGCCCGGGCCGGCGGACAATGTGCGGGTCGAGGAGACGCGGTGGGAGGTGTTCGGCAAGGCCACCTGGCGGCCGGCCCAGCAATGGACGGTCGAGACCAGCCTGCGGCAGGAGGGCTCCAACATCTCATCCACGGGCGACGTGAAACTCGACAAGGACCTGTCCTTCACCAAGCCGCGCCTGGCGGTCACCTGGGCGCCAAGCGCCGACACCCAGTTGCGCGTGCGGTTCGAGCGCGTGGTGGGCCAGCTCGACTTCAACGACTTCACCACGGCCACGGGCAACCTTTCGGCGGGGGTACTGACCGTGGGCAACCCGAACCTCTCGCCCGAACAGGCCTGGGTGAGCGAGGCCGCGATCGAGCAGCGGTTCTGGACCAAGGGCGCGATCGTGCTCACCTACCGCCACTCCGCCCTGACCGACGTGATCGACAGGGCGCCGTTCTTCGACGGGAAAGGCGCCGTGTTCGACGCCCCGGCCAACATCGGCGCCGGGACCAAGGACGAGTACATCGTCAGCATCACCCTGCCCTTCGACAGGATCGGCCTGAAAGGGGCTCAATTGCAGGGCCTTTCGACCTGGCGCGATTCCGAGGTGACGGACCCGACGACACACGCCAAGCGGCCAATCTCGAAGCTGCGCCCGCAGGAGTGGGAGGCGCACTTCAGCTGGGACCTGCCGCAGTACAAGCTGAACTGGGGCGTCGACGCCTTCAGCGGATGGACCGAGACCTACTACTCGTTCAACCAGATCTACCTGCGCAAGCTGAAGACCTACGTTCAGCCCTATGCCGAGTGGAAGCCGCGGCCGGACCTGAGCCTGCGCATGGAGCTCGGCAACTTCACCGCCCGGGGATTCCGCAAGACGCTCTATGCCTATGGCGGCCCGCGCAACACGAATGGCCTCGCCTATGTGGACGACCGCGACAACCATTTCGGCCGGATGATCTACTTCCGCCTGCGGAAGACCTTCGACTGAGGCCGCGGTCCGACCTGTCTGAAATGTAACGAAGTTACAGCCATTTAACTGGCCCTGGAACACCGGTCCGGGCCAGAGACTGCGGATCGGGGGAGCCAGAATGTCGACCGTCTTCAGTCTCGTGGCCGCACTGGCCGCCGCCGCGCCGCAAGCGGCCGTCGCGCCACCGGCGCCGACCCAAGCCGCGGCCCAGGGCGTGACGGACTATCCTCCGGCCTTCTTCGCCGACGGAAACGTTTCGACCGCACTCGACATGGTCCAGCGCCTGCCGGGCTTCACCCTTGACACCGGATCGTCCGTGCGCGGCTTCGAGGGCGCGGCGGGCAATGTGCTGGTGGATGGGGCCCGGCCCACCTCGAAGACCGATCCGCTGGACCAGATCCTCTACCGTATCCCCGCCAGCCAGGTGGACCATATCGAAGTAATCCGTGGCGGGGCGCCGGGCGTCGACATGCAGGGCAAGTCGGTGCTGGCCAATGTCGTGCGCAAGAAGACCGCGAGCTTCCGCGGCCTGTTCGCCATCGCCGACGAATACGCGCCAGCCGACGGCAAGCAGCGTCAGGGCTATCGCCTGGAGGGGGCGGGGCCGCTTGGCCCAGGTTCGGTGGAAGCAGGCATCCGCTGGGGTTCCTATTTCGACAACGGCGTGGGCGACGGCGCGCACGTCCATGTCGATCCCACCGGCAAGCCGCTTCAGATCTCCCACGTGGCGGGCACGGGCGACGGGCATCAACCCGAGGCCACCGCCGCCTACGAGACCTCGCTGCTGGGCGGTAAGCTGCGGGTGAACGGACGACTGTTCTGGGACCACTATGTCTACCAGGAGAACAACTATTACAGCCTGCCGGCCGGACGAGTGGAGACCGACCGCTCGCCCCAGGACCAGGCTCAGACCGAGGTCGGCGGCCGATACGCTCGCGACTTCGGATCGACCGTTCAGATGGAGCTGGTCGGCTTGCGCCAGACCCGCGACCTGAAGCTCGGCGACAGCTTCACCGACGGGACAGACAAGGCCGACTTCTTCCTGCGCAAGGCGACGGTCGAGTCCATCGGGCGCGCCGTGCTGAAGTACCGGCCGACGCCGGCCCTCTCGCTGGAAGCCGGGGCCGAGACGGCGGTCAACACGCTTGAGAGCCATACGGCCTTCAGCCAGAACGGCGCTGCCGTCGCCCTGCCCGCCGCCAATGTCGAGGTGGAGGAGGACCGCAGCGAGCTGTTCGCCAAGGCGGTCTGGCGACCGAGCCCGCAATGGACCGTAGAGGGCGGCCTGCGCTACGAGGTCTCGACCATTTCCTCGAGCGGGGACGTGGTGCTGGAGAAGGACCTGCATTTCGCCAAGCCGCGACTGCTGGTCGCGTGGGCGCCGGGCGAGGGAACCCAGGTGCGGGCGCGGATCGAGCGCGAGGTCGCGCAGCTCAATTTCGACGACTTCGTCGCCACCTCGTCGCTGAACACCGGGGTTGTCACCACCGGCAATCCGAATCTCAATCCGCAGCAGGCCTGGGTCGGCGAGCTGGCGGTTGAGCAGACCTTCTGGCGCGACGGCCAGGTCGGGCTGTCCGTGCGTCACTACGAAATCGCCGACGCCACGGACCGAGCCCCGATCTTCACGGCCACCAGCGTGTTCGACGGCCCGGCCAACATCGGCGAGGGGACCAAGGATGAGCTGCAGTTCGACCTGACGCTGCCGCTGACCCGGCTGGGCGTGAAAGGCGGGCGTCTGCAGGGGACCTCGACCTGGAGGCGCAGCGAGGTGACCGATCCCACGACCGGCCAGAAGCGCGAGATCTCCGGCCTGCGGCATCAGAAGTGGGAGGCCCACTTCACCCAGCCGATCGCAGGCATGAACGCCATCTGGGGTTTCGACGTCGACAGCGGCTGGCGCGAGACCTACTACCGCTTCGATCAGGTCTCGACCGACAAGCTGAAGACCTGGGTGCGGATGTTCGTCGACTACAAGGCCCAGCCCGACCTGGTCTATCGCGTCGAGCTGCGCAACCTCACCAGCCGCGGCTTCCGCCACACGCGACAGGACTTCGCTGGCCCGCGGGGGGCGAACCCCTTGCAGGCGACCGACGACCGCGACATCCAGATGGGGCCGTCGATCTACCTGCGGATCCGCAAGACCCTGGGCTGAGGATTCAGGCCACCGGCGAGCCGCCGGTGGTCTCGGCGTGGGCGGGGGGCTTCGCGCCGTGGGCCCAGCCCTTGATGAAGAAGCTTGCGGCGATGAACACCACGCCGCAGGCCATGCCCGCCAGGCCCAGACCATTGAAGACCTTGACCGAGGCGGCCAGCGCAGCGGCCGGGTCCAGCACCTGCCCGCCGACCGTCTCGGTGCCCGCGAGGCCGGCGATGAAGCCGCCGACGTACTGGGCGACCGAGGAGGCCAGGAACCACACCGCCATCATGAAGGAGACCACGGTCGGTAGGGCGAGCTTGGTGATCTCCGACAGTCCCACAGGCGACAGGAAGAGCTCGCCGGTGGTGTGCAGCAGGTAGAGCAGCGCCAGGAGAACGAGCGGCACGCGGAAGGCCGTGTCGTGCAGGCTCGCGCCCCAAACCACCACCATGAAGCCCAGGCCCACCTGCAAAAGGCCGAGGCCGAACTTCATCACGGGATCGGGGTCGCGGCCCTTGGCGCCCAGGCTGGCCCACAGCCAGGCGAAGACCGGCGCGAAGATGAGGATGAAACCAGGGTTGAACGACTGGGTCTGGGCCGCGCCCATGCCGGTGTCGATCCAGAAACCCGAAGGCTGGACGCCGGCGGCCGCGAACTGGGCGTGGCTTCCCATCGGGATACCCAGGAAGCTGGTCGCGTGCTTGGTGATGGACAGGTCGACATTGGTCGAGGCGAACAGGTTGAGCGAGGAGCCGGCCTGTTCGAACAGGGTCCAAAACACCACGGCGCCCAGGATCAGGACCACGGCCAGCATCATCCGCTGGCGCTCGACCCAGCTCTTGCAGCCGATGGCCAGGATGAAGCCGATGGCGATGAACGAGGCGATGATCGAGGCGATCAGGGCGTAGCCGACCATGGCCTTGCGCGGCACCAGGACGAAGACCACCGCGACGCCGAGGACGCCGCAGATATAGATCAGCCGCTCGCGGTTGATCGGGCCGAACAGGGGCTTGGCCAGCAGCTCCGGGTTGGGCGGCTCGCCCTTGCCCATGAGCAGGGGCTTGCCCAGGACGAAGACCACGAGGCCGGCGAGCATGCCGACTCCGGCGAGGCCGAACCCGGCCCACCAGCCGACATACTGGCCGAGCAGGCCGCAGACCAGCGAGGCCCAGAACGAGCCCAGATTGACGCCATAGTAGTAGAGCGTGAAGCCGGAATCCCTGCGTGGATCTCCCTCCTGGTAGAGCTGGCCGACCACGGAGGAGATGTTCGCCTTCAGGAAGCCCACCCCCATGATGATCAGGGAGACGGCCAGATAGAATGCGTTGACCCCGCGCTGGTCCTGGGTCGCCTTCATCTCGAATTGGCCCTTGGGCAGGATGGACGGAAGGGCCGACCCGGCGGGCAGGCCCTTGATCTCCATCCCGCCGTCCTTCGACGGTCCGAACTCGTAGGGCTTGCCGGCGACGATCAGGCGCGCTTCGCGGTCCTCCATGCGGCCATGGGCGTCGACCTGGTAGGTCTGGCCGGCATAGGTGAGGGTCTGGGTCGCCGGCTTGCCCTCGAAGGCCATCGTCATGTGACCGGCCACCAGCAGGATCGCGCCGAACAGCACCGCCTTGCGGGTGCCCAAATAGCGGTCGGCGAGAATGCCGCCGACCAGCGGCAGCAGATAGACCAGCGAAGTGTAGGAGCCGTACTGAGCGCTGGCGGCCGACTGGTCGAACAGCAGGTGCTGGGTCAGGTAGAAGATCAGGATGCCGCGCATCCCGTAGTAGGAGAACCGCTCCCACATCTCGGCGAAGAACAGGATGATCAGGCCGCGGGGGTGGTTTCGCAGCAACTGCAGGAGGACCGGCACGCCCGTCAGCAGGGTGACGACGAGTCCGATCAGGACGACGAAATTCATTGTGGGGAAAGCTTCCTTGGGCAGGCGTCGAGGCCGAACCGCCCCCGCCAGATGGGATTTGGCGGCAGATGACCACGGCTCTTTCGGCAAGACAAGCAACGGCTTGCCTCTGGGCTTGAGGCGTGAACGACTTGGTACACGCCTCAAGCGTCGCCTGGGGGCTGGCGGGCGGGGAGCCCCGGCGCCATGTCAAACGTTCCCCTCGCCGAAGCGACAAGGAGAGCCGCGCCATGAAGATCCCCGGTCCCGACCATCCGATCACGATCACGCCGGCCAAGACCCGCTGGCGGGTCCGCTTCGAGAACCATGTGATCGCCGATTCCGCCGACGCCCTGGTGCTGACGGAGGCGAGCTACAAGCCGGTGATCTACTTCCCCCGCGCCGACGTCTCGATGGAATACTTCTCGCGCACCGAACGCTCGACCCACTGCCCCTACAAGGGCGACGCGGCCTACTACACGATCGTGATGGACGGCCGCTTCGCCGACAACGCGGTGTGGACCTATGAACAGCCCTACCCGGCCATGGAGCCGATCCGAGAGCGGCTGGCGTTCTATCCCGACAAGGTCGAGATCTATCCGGTGGAGGACGCGACCGTGAACCCCGGCGCGCCGGACCCGGACGTGAACGAGGCGGTCCTGCACACCGACGCCGGCGGCGGGACGAGCCAGCGGACGCACTGGCCGAGCAATGTGGATGGCCCCGATGCGCCGTCGGGCGGCCTGCGCTAAGCCTGGAGGCCCGCCAGCCGGGCGGCCAACTCGGCGGCGGTCGCGGCGCAAAGGTTTCCGCCAGCGAAAAACGGATCGTCGGTGACTTCTCGCGTCGCCCAGGGTGGAAAGGCGAGCGCCAGGATCGCCTCGCGGTTCTCGGCCTCCGCTTCACAGAGCAGGAGGCCCGCCAGTTCGCCCTCGAACAGGTCAATCCCGAAGGGGCGGCCGCCATAGGGCACGCGATAGCGGCGCTTGACGATGATCCGGGCCGGCAAAGCCCCAAGCAACCGATGCTCGGCCTCGGTGAGATAGAGATTGGAGACCGGACCCGAAACGGGATCGTCGCCGGGGTACTTCTTGCAGAACTTGAGTTCGCGCGCTCCGGTCTCGCTGTCGGTCATGCTGCGCAGGCGAAGGCGCGCGCCGATCACATAGTGGTCCTCGATCCGTGGGAACGGCAGGTTCGAGATATCCGGCAGGTGGGACGCATCGACGAGGAAGCGCCGCTCGTTCTCGAGCAGGGCGTATTGGGGATCGGCATGGCGGGTCGGGTCCTTCTCCGCTCCTTTTGGCGTGCGCCGGAAAGAGAGATGGGTTGGGCCTTAGCAGCGCGGCCCAGGCCATTCCGGCCTCGCTTCGGGGTCCACCAGGCTCATGCCGACGCCCTCGGTGGCGCGGACCGTGAGGGCCGAGACGTCGAAGGCTTCGAGGCAGAAGACGTTGACGCCGTAGTGGTCCGGCGCGGCGCGCTTGCGGTGGAAGGTGTAGACGCCGCAGCGGGTGCAGAAGCGGTGCTGCGCCACGCGGCTGTTCCACTGGTAGAGGCCGAGCGCCTCTTCGCCGGCCAGGATTTCCAACTCGCTCTCGTGGACCTTGGCCATCAGGGCGTTCTTCTTGACGCACAGCGAGCAGTCGCAGGTCGTGAGTTCGGCGAGGTCGGCGCTCACCCGGAAGCGCACCGCGCCGCAATGGCACGATCCGTCCCAGACGCCGCGCATCAGTAGGCGCCCATCTTAATAAGCGAACGCCTCGAACACCGGGTTCACGTCGCCCTTCCACGGGCCGTGGTAGAGCTCCAGCAGGCGCTCGGCCGGGGTGACGCCAGAGTTCGCGATCTCTTCCAGCTCGGACAGATAGCCGGTCTCGTCGACCATGCCGCCGTTCAGGCGGTTACGGTTCTTCAGGCCCGAGCGGGCGATGGCCACCATGTCCTTGGCGACGTCCTGGGCGGTGCGGCCGCCGATCTCGGCCTTGAGGCCGACGCGGGCGACGTCCTCGCGCAGGCGCTCGTGATCCTCGATCGCCCAGTCCTTGCAGAGGTCCCAGGCGGCGGCCAGCGCCTGGCTGTCGTAGAAGATGCCGGTCCATAGCGCCGGCAGCGCGCAGAGCCGCCCCCAGGGGCCGGAGTCGGACCCGCGCATCTCCAGGTATTGCTTCAGCCTCACTTCCGGGAAGGCCGTGGTGGAGTGGTCGGCGAAATCCTTGAGAGTGGCGCGGTCGCCCGGCATCTCGGGCAGGTCGCCGGCCATGAATTTGCGGAAGCTCTTGCCGGAGAGGTCGACATAGCGGCCGTCGCGCTTGGCGAAGTACATCGGCACGTCGAGCAGGTAGTCGGCGTAGGTCTCGTAGCCGAACCCGTCCTTGAAGACGAAATCCAGCATGCCGGTGCGGTCGGGGTCGGTGTCGGTCCAGATGTTGGCGCGACTGGACAGGAAGCCGGTGGGCTTGCCCTCGACGAAGGGCGAATTGGCGAACAGCGCGGTGCCGATGGGCTGCAGGGCCAGGCTCACGCGGAACTTGGCGATCATGTCGGCTTCGGAGGCGAAGTCGAGGTTGGCCTGGACCGTACAGGTGCGGAACATCATGTCGAGGCCGCGCCCGCCGACCTTGGGCATGTATTCCCGCATGATCTTGTAGCGGCCCTTGGGCATGACCGGGATCTGGTCGCGCCGCCAGGTGGGCGTGTGGCCGAGGCCCAGGAAGGCCAGGCCGAGATCGTCGGCGACGGCCTTGACCTCGTTCAGGTGCTCGC
>CAMFIW010000057.1 GCA_945952355.1 uncultured Phenylobacterium sp.
GGTGGGGGTGGGGGGCCTCCGAGGTGGCGGCGTGGGGGGGACTGTGGGGGAGGGCTTGGGTGGCCATCATCCGGCCCTGGTCGTCGGCCTCGACCCAGCCCCTTTCGCGCAGCCTGGCGAGTCCGCGGCGCGTCGTCTCGTAGGGCAGGGAGAACCGGCGCGAGAGTTCGAAGGCGCTGACGCCGCGGCGCAGGTCGAGGATCTGGTCGCCGTCATGGCCATCGAGTTCGTCCAGGCGGAACGCGGCGCGGCTTCCGCTCGCCAGGCTGCGGGTCTGCAGGCCGGCCAGCATCAGGACGTGGGAGCCCGTCAGCCGGAAGTCCCGGGTCAGGGTCCGCAGCGCCTCGGTGAAGAACTCCGTCGACGCGCGGTTGATGCCTCTCACGACGGCGTCAGGCGAGTGTTCGTCGGTGCGCGGCCCGGACGCGGGCGGCGCATGGCGGACGGCCGCCAGCGTGCGGCTGCCATTCTGCGCCACCGCCTGCAGGGCGGCCGGATCGCGCCAGACGGTCTCCGGGATCAGGAAGCCGTCGCCCACCCGCTGGCACCAGCCGAGCGCCTGGAGCTTGAGGATGTGGCGGCGGGTGGTTTCGAGGGGCAGGCCGAGCTGGCGGGCGATGGCGTAGCCGCTGACCGGCAGGCGCAGGTGGTCGGGCGGCACGTCCCTCAGCGCCATGAAGCGGGCGGCGGTGTCCGGCTCGTGGGTCACGTGTCCGGTATTGGCGTGGGCGATCGCCAAGACGATCTGGGCGGACGTCAAGTCGAGCTGGGTGACGTCGACCAGGAACACCGCGGTCTGGGCCATGTAGTCGAGGCCCCAAAGCCTCCAGTGCAACCCTCGCTCCAAGACGAACGCCCCCCGACATCCACCGCACGACCGGCAGCGCTGGCGCCCATTCTGAGGATGGCGACGAATCTACCGTTTGATCGACCGTCTCACGTAACGGGTTCTGGCAATACGAAGCGGACCTTGTGTGAGACTTCGATCTCCACCCTAGGTAGCGCCCTCGCGCGCCTCGGCCGCGTCCATCGCCGCCTTGGCGGCCGCCATCATCTTTTCGAATGCGCCCGATCGGATCAGTTCGCGCCGTTCCTCGAGGCCGCGGTGCAGCTCGACGAGGATGCGTTCGGCGGGCTCCTGGGCCTTGATCGCCTCCCAGTAGGCCGCGACCTTGCCAGCCTTGGGAATCGGGTTTTCCAGGCCCGTGCCGGAGAGCACGTTCTCGACCAGGAAAAGCGCCGGAACCAGCGCGCAGTCGGCCAGGGTGATACGGCCGAGACAGGCGAAACCGTCGGTCCCGATCATGCGGTCCAGGGCCTTGATGTTGCGGATCACCTGGCCGCCGAGCAGCTCGACGATACCCTCGTTGCGAGAGGCGGCGCGGGTCTGGGGCGAGAGCATGAACATGTTGTTCATGACGTAGATGTCGCCGATGCGGGCGAGCGTGCGGACCTGGGCGCTCTCGCGCGGATTGGCGCCGAGCAAGGACGGCGTCGGATAGAGCTCCTCCAGGTATTCGGCGATCACCTCGCTCTCCGGCATCATGTCGCCGTCGATGTCGAGCACGGGAATGCGGCCGATCGGGAACTGCTCGCGGAACTTCGGCGTGCCGAAGGTGGACGGGCGCTCGATGGCGATGTCGGTCAGGCCCTTGGCGTAGATCTGCATCCGCACGCGGGCCGAATAGGGAGAAAGGTCCCCGGAATAGAGCTTCATCATAATTGGCGTTTCCTCTTCTCCCCGCAGAAGACCACGGATCGGAAGGCGGGCGCGAGCCACATTTGCGTCCCAGAGGCGAAGCTTAGTGAGCGGCGCCGTCAGCCGAGGAAACCCGCGTGGCCGCACGACGCCCACCGGGCCGAAGCATCGCGATCGTGGCGGCGATGTCCGCGGCGTTCCACCTCCTGCTGCTGGTTCTGCTGCTGCGCTCGCTGGCGGCCGGCCCGACCTATGCCGAGGGACCGGTCATTCAGCTGAGCCTGGTCCGCCCGATGGCGCGGGCGGCTCCGCCAACACCCGAGCCGCGCGCCCGACGAGCGGCGCCGGCCGCCCTTCGTGAGCACGTGTCGCCCCTTGTGTCCGCACCGTCGGAGGTGGCGCCGCGCATGGCGGAGACCGCGCCGCCGACGGACGCCGGCGGGACGGCGATGCGGCGGACCTTGGGCGGACTGGCGGGCTGCGACCGGCCCGAGCTCACGCGGGAGGCGCGGGAGCGGTGCGAGGCGCGGCGCTGGAGCGGCGGGATGGCGACGGCACGGCTGAACCTCGATCCGACCGGCCGTTTCGCGAAGGATCCGGAGCCGTTCCTGTCGAAACGGCCGAAGAAGGGGTGCCGGGTACGGGTGACCGGAGACGCCGACCCGATGGGCGAGAGCGGAAACGCGGTCGGCGGGGTGACCTGCGTGATCCCGTTCTAGCCCAGGGTCAGCCGGACCGGGTCGATCGGCGTGTTCATCGGATAGTGGTCGCCCAGGACCTGCCAGCCCTCCATGGACATCTTCGCAGGGATGACGAGGTCGTCGCCCTCGCGGGCCGCGGCGGCGAGGTCGAGGACGGCGAGCGAGGTGCGCCGGCCGCGGTCGTCGACGGTGAGGACGCCGCCGGTCTCGGTGACCTCGATGGCGGGGTCGGCGATGCGCACCGAGAGCATGCCGCCATGGGCGTCGACCTGGACCTCGCCCTGGAAGCCGCCCTGCCCTTGCAGACGGCCCTGGGCGTCGAGACCCAGGCTCGATCCGGAGGCGGCGGCGAAGACGAAGGCGCCGTCGGCATCGAGGCTCACGCCCGGACCCGGCTGGATGGTCCCGCCGGATCCCTGGACATAGTTCCGGAAGCTCTGCTTCACGCCCCAGGTCAGCGTCCGGACCATGGCGCCCTCCTCCCACGTCTTGTTCGCAATCCTGCTAGCGGGCCTTGGGTCGCCTGACCATCCCCTGAGATGGGCCTCGAATCGTCCCGGCTGGCGGCCGCGCCGGGGCGCGACCGCCGCTGAGGTCAGTCGACGCGGGCCTGGGCGTAGCCGCTGAGGACCACGACGCCGTCCTGGTTGACGGTGGAGACGTCGAGGTCGACCAGCTTCTGGCCGCCATCCTCGGAGACCCCGGTCACGGTCGCGGTAGCGTCGAGGGTGTCGCCCGGCCAGACCTGGCTGGTGAAGCGGACGCCGTACTTCGTCAGGCGGGCGTCGCCGACATAGTCGGTCAGCATCTTGCCGGTCATGCCCATGGTCAGCATGCCGTGGGCGAAGACCGACGGATAGCCGGCCACCTTGGTGGTGAAGATCTCGTCGGTGTGCAGCGGGTTGTAGTCGCCGGACGCGCCCGCGTACTGGACGATCTGGGTGCGTTTCAGGTCCTCGACGAGGCGAGCGGTGTGGGTGTCGCCGACCTTGAGGGCGTTGGCTTTGAGCGCCATGGTTTCGTTCTCCCTCAGGCCTTGGCCGGTTGTTCGACGGGGCGCTCGGTGCGCACGCCGACGCCGCGGGCGGTGATCACCAGCTCGCCATTCTGGTCGCGGTACTCGGTGACGCTCTCGGAGAAGACCAGCTTGCCGGAGCGTTTGCCTTCCTTCTCCCAGGTCTTGCCGGGCAGGGTCGTCGCGGTCAGCACGTCGCCGGCGCGCAGCGGGCGGTGGTACTCGTAGTGCTGCTCGGCATGAAGGCCGCCGCCCCCACCGCCGCCGCCGCCGCCGCCGGAGGCGCGCGTGATGCCGGTGGGGTTCTTGCCGGAGCCGAACCAGGGCTGGCCGATCTTCGGGCGGAGGAAATAGTCCGGATCGAACTGGGCGCTGGATTGGACGAAGGTGGGCGGCGCGATGATCGCGCCGGCTTCGGTGGTCTTGGCGTAATCGGGATCGGAATAGATGGGATTGGGGTCGCCGACAGATCGGGCGAACATCAGGATATGTCCCGCTTCGACGGGAAAATTCTTCGCGGCCATTGCGTTTCCTCTCGACCGCGGCCCCCTTTGTGGGAGACCGCCTCCGGCAAAATGGCCGGCGGCCGGGAGCCTACAACGGCGCAGAGGGCGATGTCAGCGGGGCTGCGCGCCTTGGCCTCTCCGCATCCGCTGGTCTAGCCTGGACGACGATGGTCGGGATTCCCTCATGACACCAGACGACTACGAAGGCCCCTGGGGACGGGCGGGCGATCCGCCGCCGGCGCCCGCGACGCCGCCGCGCAGCGCCCTGCCGGCGCGCGGGGTCTGGCTGTGGCTGGGCCTTCTGGTGGCGGTGGGCGCGCTGGTGGTCGTGCTGGCGCGCGCCTTCCCGGGCGTGGTGCGCACGCCGGAGGACTGGGCCTGGGTCGGCTATAGCCTGGCCTTCACCGCCCTGATCTCGACGCGGCTGCTGACCCGCGGCGTTCGCTGGCGCCAAGCCGCCTGGCAGGCCGGCGTCTGGATGGCGGTGATCGGCATCCTGGCCATGGGCTACACCTACCGCAACGAACTGCTGGGCGTGGGCGAACGGGTGAAGGGCGAATTCGTCGCCGGCTATCCGGTTGCGGGCGGCCACCACGAACTGATGGTCACCCAGTCGGAAGGCGGCGGCTATTTCGTGATGGCCAAGGTCAACGGCCAGCCCGTGCGCTTCCTGATCGACACCGGCGCGAGCGATACGGTTCTGAGCCCGGCCGACGCCCGCCGGATTGGGCTCGACCCCGCCAAGCTCGACTATCGCCACGTGGCCGAGACCGCCAACGGCCTCGGCTCGGGCGCGCCCTTCACCGCCGACCGGCTTGAACTCGGATCCATCCAGGTCGAAGCCATGCCGATGGTGGTGAACCAGGCCGATATGAGCCAGTCCCTGCTGGGGATGAGTTTCCTGAACCGGCTGGACAGCTTCCGCCTCGAAGGCGGGCGCATGTATCTGAAGGCGCGGAACTAGGCCGCGAGCCCGCGGCAGCCGCGCAAATAGGCGCCGATCAGTCCGAAACCCAGCAGCAGCATGGCCCAGGTCTCCGGCTCCGGAACGCCTCCGGCCGGCCCAGATTCGGCCGTCTCGGTGAGCCTCGGCGCCTCGGCGCCGAACATCAGAGTCTCGACGACGCTGCTCGCGGCGTCGGTTGAAACCTCTGGAGGACTCACCGAGACGGCGGCGCGGGCCAGAGCGGGGAGGAGGGCCAGCGCCAGAACGGGGCCGACAAGGCGAATGCGAAATGCGGCGGTCACGAACGTCATCTCCCACGAAGCGTCGCCGACGGCCCGGTTTCCCGAAGGAATGGGCTAAGACGCTGGGAACGCCCCCGACACCGCCTGCGACGGGGGGACGATTAGGCCCCTACCCCCAAAGTGAGCAGGTGCATCGCAACGCACCGCGATGCATCGCGGTGCGGGATAGACCCTCGCGCCCTCCCCGCAAGGGCGGGCGAGGGCTCGAGCTCGCAGCGCCGCGAGCTACGGGATATGCCAGCCGTAGCTCCACCCCGGCTGGGTCATGGTGATCTTTCGCGGGTCGATCGGGCTACCCTGGCGCACGATGATATCGCCAAGGCTCTTGGTCTCCTGGATCAGTTCGAAGCCCCAGGGCGTGAAGGTCGCCTCGTTCCAGACGTGCTCGGAGACCAGCGGATTGGTGAGCGCCTGGGAGAAGGCGTCGACGGCGACCATCTGCAGGAGCAGGCCCGGCAAGGGCGACTTGTCGACCCGGTCCTCGGCGAACAGGCCGGGATAGAACTCCACGTCGTCCGGCGTCGGATAGAGCCGGCCAAGAATGTCCTGAATGTGCGGATCACTGGAGATGTCGGCGAAGGTCTCCGCCGGGACCATGCTGAACTGGCGGCGATAGGCGTTGTAGGTGTCCAGCCGGTTGTCGCGCCCCTGCTGCACGGCGAGGCTCTCGATCCACATGATCGCCTCGGAGGTGTTGCAGGCGCCCAGGCAGGCCGCGGGCTGCGCCGCGGCGGCGGCGAAGGCGGAGACCAGGCCCGACTGCAAAAGGGGGCGGTTGTCGAGGCCGAACTGGGCCAGCGGGATCGGCCCGCCCGGCCAGTTGATGGCGTCGGGCATCAGAGAGTGCCAGCGATAGACCAGGCTGAATTCCGCGGTGATCCAGTTGGGCCGGTTCCACTCGGCCTGCCAGGCGATCGAGGGGTCGCAGACCAGGTTGAAGGGCGCCGGACTGATGTGATTGATGTATTGCTCGACCACGATCTTGATGAACAGCGGGATCAGGACGTTACGGGCGACTTGGAAGACCCGTTCGTCGTCCCAGGTCGGGTTTCGGCGCTCCAACTCACCGGCGATGCGATTGTGCTCGCGCAGGAAGAGCGTGTTCATCATCGCCGTGAACGGCGTGGCGTTGGCCCTATCCCCCCCCACGGCGAACAGGCTCGCCAGCTTCTCGGGCGCCGGGTCCGGCGCGCCCGAGGGGCCGAGCAGCGGCTTGTCGAGACCGACGAACTCCGCCTTGATGGCGCTGCCGTCACTTTCATAGAGGAAGGGCGGATATTCCTCGCCATTGACGATCTGACTCTTCAGCCGGCCCTTGCGCCCGGCCGCCTGGGATTGCTCCCGCAGGATCAGCGTCTGGGGTTCGTTGCGGCCGTAGAGCGGGCAGAGGTCGATCTCGTGGTTCGAGGTCGTGCGGCTGCGGGCGTGCGGATCTGTACGGATGAAGCCGTCGGTCAGGTACTGGGCGAAGGCGGGGAAAAGGCAGGTCGACTTCTTGGACAGCAGCTGCTGGCCAGCGGGGCGGCGGAACAGCTCCTTGATGGCCTCCGGCGTCGGCTGGGCGCGGGGCGCGGCGGCGGGCAGATGGCGCGCCTGATAAGTGCGGTCGGTCAGGCTCTTCCAGGACGTATAGTCCGAGGCCGTGCTCCAGGGGTGGGGCCGGTTTCGCGTGGACTCGACGATCTTGTTGATCACCAGCGCAGTCGCCTTGCGGTCGGCCCAGCCCCAGTGGTCGATCGCGCCGCCGACGATGGCGCCCAAGGTGTCGAAGAAGGGGTTGGACATGGAGGCTCCGGACGCTGGTCAGGTCGGTTCTTGGCGGGTCGCGCCATTGAGCTGGTGGCGCAGGGTCGAGATGGCCTCGTAGACCACTCGCCGCACGCGGTTGATGCCGCCCAGCGGGCGGTGGGCGGCAAGGCCGTGCCAGGGCGTGAACGACAGGTTCTCGCCGAAGGCGTCCTGCTCCGGGGTGGCGAAGACCTGGCGTGGGATGGTCAAGCGGGCCACGGGGACGAAGGGCGCGCGGTCCTCCGGCCAGACGATGGTCGGATCCTCGACCGGCATGATGGCGGGGTCGCCCTGTCGCTGAATGCAGAGATCGAAGACCTTGTCGCCCTCGCCCAGCGCCCGGACCAGATTGGCGCGCAGAAAGTCGTCGCCCGTGCGATCGGCAAAAGCCGAGGCGGGGCCGACGGGGCGGGCGGAGATCTTGCAGGGAATGTCGCCGAACAGCAGCGGCGCCATCGTGAAATATGGGGCGTCCAGCGGGTTCGAGACCAGGTGCTGGGTGATGGCGCGGGCGGTGAACAGCTCGTGCAGGCGCCAGCGGAACGGGTTGAGGCTGGGGAAGAAGAACCCGAGCGGGTTCCTGGCGCGCGAGAACTCCACATAGTCGGCGGCGTTGCGCACGAAGAACGCCGGATGGTTGATCATCACGAAGTCCTGGGTTCCCGACGGACTGCCCGAGACACCGAGCACCTTGATCGCCATGCCGCGGCCATCGCCGGCCTCGTCCTTCTGAGGCGTGCCGGAACCGTTGGAGAAGCGCACCCAGGCGTCATAGGCGGCGGGCCGCGCGAACAGCCCTCGGCGCAACTCGGCCGGCAGTTCGGCTGGGATTTCCAGGCGGGCGAAGACGCAACCGTGCATCTTGGGATGGGCGTCGCGGATCGCGTGGCCGGTCTTGGCGAAGCCGGCCCGAACCTGGGCCTCGATGGCCTGGACCACGGCGGCGATGGCCGCCGCCTCGCCAGGCGGGATCATCTCGAACGGGTTCGGCTCGGCGTCCGAAATACGTTCGGCGCCCTCGGATTGCGGCATGGCTACGCCCCGACCGGTTGGCGCCCCCCGTCGCGCCGGCGACATAGGTGGGGCCGAACCGCAAGTTGAGTCAATCGGCGGCGTTCATCCCTCGCCGGGCGGGACCAGCCGGTAGGGCTGGCAGATCTCCTGAAAGACCGGCAGGGCCTCGGCGCGGGCCGAGTGCGCAGCGAGCGCCGGCCAGGCGGACAGGTCGAAGGCGCCTTCCAGCGCCTCGGAGATGAAACGCAGCATGGTGGCCAGGATGATGTCTGCGTGGCCGATCTCGTCGCCGAACAGCCAGGGGCCGGAGCGGGCCGAGCGGGCCTTTTCCAGGGCGTCCCAGGCGCCGGTCACCTGGGCGCGGCAGCGAGCCACCCAGTGGTCGAGCGCCTCGTCGCGGAAGGCGCGCTCGTAGACCAGCGACACGCCCTTGTCGGCGGCGCCGGCGGCGAGCGCCTGCAGACGCATGGATTCGCGGCGGTCGGGCCCCGAAGGCGCGACCAGGGCCTGGTTGGGGCCGACGATCTGGTCGAGGGTGTCGAGGATCGCCCAACTGTCCATCATGGCCACGCCGTCGTCCATGACGAGCGTGGGAACCCGGCGCAGCGGATTGTGCCGCGCGATCCTGTCGGCCTCGCCGAAGCTGGACCAGGGCGCGTGCTCGAAGGGAATGCGGTACAGGCGCAAGGCGATGGCGACCCGGCGGACGAAGGGGGAATCGTATTGGCCGATCAGCATCATGGCGGGGCGGTGTCCCTGGTCGTGGTGGCCGAACGGCCCGCATGAGGTCGGTGCGCGAGACGCCGCGACCTCATGCGGCGCCGATCACATCTTCAGGCGCAGCTGGCCCATATAGTCGCGCTTCCCGAGCGGGACGCCCTTGGTGCGCAGGATGTCGTAGCCGGTGGTGGCGTGGAAGTGCAGGTTCGGCAGGGAGAAGCTCATCAGGAAGCCCTCCACGGTGAACGGCATCTTCCGCTCGCCGAACTGGAAGAACATGTCCTTGCCTTCCATCGAATTGACCTCATCGGGCGTGATCGCCTTGAGCCTGGTATGGGCGTCGGCGACCAGGCGCTGCAGGTCGGCATAGGTCAGGGGCGGCTGGGGGCCGCCGGGCGAGAAGACGCCGGCCTTGCAGGCGTCGATCGCGTCGATCGAGTGGTGGATCACCGAACCGATCTGGAACCAGAAGGGCAGCATGTCCGGGAACAGCCGGGTCGCGACGATCTCTTCAGGGTCGACGTTGTTGTCCTGGAAGTGCGACAGGCCGCGGTCGAGATAGCCGGCGACGCCGCCGACCGTCTGGATGAACGAGGTGACACTGACCTCGTAGAGTGAAATCGCCATGGAGCGCCCTTCCCTTGTGTGATGCGGCGGGACAATGGTCGATTTGCGTGACGAAACGCCAGCGGTTTTCGGCCTAGCCGAAGCGCGCCGGGGTGACGTCTTCCGCGACCAGGCCGCGTTCGAGGATGTCGGCCGGGACCGGTTGTCCGAGCGCCAGGGCGGCGCCCAGGCGGGCCGCGGCGGGGGCGATCTGCATGCCGTAGCCGCCCTGGCCCGCGTACCAGAAGAAGCCCTCGGCGCGCGGGTCGTAGCCGAAGACCGGGACGCGATCGGGCGCGAAGGTGCGCAGGCCCGCCCAGGACCGGGCGACGCGGCGGACCGGCAGCTCGGCGACGTTCTGCAGGCGGTCGACGCAGATGGCGATGTCCATTTCGTCGGGCGCCGCGTCGACGGGGTCCGACGGCGTCTCGTCGGCCGGCGAGGCCAGGATCATGCCGGCCTCGGGCTTGAAGTAGTATTCCTCGTCGGCGTCGATCACGGCCGGCCAGGCGGCGATCTCGGCCCCCGGCGGCGGGTCGAGCAGGATGATGGTGCGGCGCATGGGCGTGAGCCCCAGGGGCTTGGCCCCGGCCAGGCGGGCGACGCCATCGGCCCAGGCGCCGGCGGCGTTGGCCACGATGCGGGCCTCGACGACCTCGCCGCTCGCCAGCCGGACCCGCCAGCCGCGGGCCTGTCGCTCCAGCGCCTCGACGCGGGCGTCGAGCTTGAATTCGGCGCGACGGGCGCGGGCGAGCTTGAGGAAACCCTGGTGGAGGGCGCCGACGTCGATGTCTGTCTCTTATACACATCTCCGAGCCCACGAGACTAGGCATGATCTCGT
>CAMFIW010000058.1 GCA_945952355.1 uncultured Phenylobacterium sp.
TACACACTGCATATCGTCGGCAGCGTCAGATGTGTATAAGAGACAGGCCCGGATAGGGCGTGCGGATGATCACCTGGACGTCGGAGAGGTCGGGCAGGGCGTCCACGGGGGTTGAGCGGACGGCCAAAACACCCGCGGCCAGCAGCGCCAAGGCGGCGATCAGGACGAAGAAGCGGTGTCTGACCGAGAAGCGGATGAGGGCGGCGATCATTGGGCGACCGCCGGGGCGAGGCGGCGCACAACTGGGCCGGACGGCTTCTGCTCGAAGCCGAAGCCGACGCCGTCGCCAACCTTCATGCCCTTAGCCAGGGCGGGCGGATCAAGCTTGAAGGTCATGGTCATGGCCGGCCAGCCAATGGCGGGCACCGGCTCATGGCTGAGGGTGATGGAGTCCGTCGTGAGCGCCTCGATCCGCCCACGACTCTCGTAAAGCGAGGTCTGGGGTTTCGGCGTGGCGGTTAGTGGAGCGCCGACCGATTGAGCTTGGATGCCGGCGAGGCTGGCTTCGGAGTCGATCAGGAACTGGCCCGAGGCCACGACCTTCTGGCCTTCGTTCAAGCCCGCGAGGATCTCCGTGCGGTCGCCGTCCTCGCGGCCGAGCTGGACCTCGACCGGCTGGAAGCGCCCGCCCGTCCCGGCAACCATGACGATGGAACGCTTGCCGGTGCGGATCACCGCCTCGGACGGCACGAACAGCGCTGGCTGCGCGGCGCCGCCGAGATGAACGGTGGCGAACATGCCCGGCCGCAGACGGCCACCCCGATTGGGCAGCTCGACGCGCACCGTGAGCGTGCGGCTGTCGGCCTGGGTGATCGGCAGGATGGCCGTCACACGACCGTCGAAGGTCTGGCCGGGGAAGGCGGCCAACTCGGCGCGCGCCGGCTGGCCCACGCGGACCTGGCCCGCCAGGGCTTCCGGGACGGCGGCGTTCAGCCAGACGGTCGACAAGCCCGAGACCTGGGCCAGGGTCTGCCCCATGTTCACGGTCATGCCCTGGCGCACATCCAGGGTCTGGATGGCGCCGCCGATCGGAGTCGAGATCGTGATGATGGTCCTTGGCCGGCCGTCACGCGCCAGCGCGTCGATAAGGCCGTCAGGCATCCCGAGCAGCCGCAGCCGCTGGCGCGCCGCGGCCTCCAGGGCGGGCGTGCCGGAGCCCCGGACGGCCAGATACTCGGCCTGGGCGCCGCCCCAACTGGGCACGAGCAGGTCGGCGATCGGTGCGCCCGCCCGCACCACGTCGCCCGGCGCCCGAGCATAGACCCGCTGCACGAAGCCGGCCGCACGCGCCTGGACGATGGCCATCTCGCGCTGGTTGAAGTCGAGCACACCGGTGGCGTCGAGGCTCTGGGCGAACGCGCCGCGCTGGACGCTGGCGAGCCGCACGCCGAGGCTCTGGACGGCGGCCGGATCGATCTGCACGCCCGTAGCCGCGCCTACGGCCTCGCCCGCATAGCGGGGCACGAGCTGCATATCCATGAACGGCGACTTGCCCGGCTTGTCGAAGTGCTGGGCCGGGACCATCGGGTCGTACCAGTAGAGCACCTTGTGGCCGTCGGCGGCAGCCGCCTCCGGGGCGGGGCGGGGCTTCTGCAGGTGTGCGAGACCGTAGCCGGCCAGGCAGCCGACGAGCGCAATGGCGGCGGCTGAAAGCGCCAGGCTGCGGCGCGACGAGAAGAGGGCGGTCATTGGGCGTCGCTTCCATAGGTGAGCACGATGCGGGCGGCGTCGCGGGTGACGTCGGCCTGGCGGTCGATAGCGTCGATGCGGGCCTCGGCGAGGGCGAGGAAGGCCGGCAGGACATCGGAGAGACCGGCGGTTCCGGCGCCGTAGCTGGCGGTCTCCAGGTCAGCCCGGCGCTTGGCCAAGGGCACGAGGGTCTCCAGCGCCCGGTGGAGTCGGTCGTGGTGCATGGTGTGGTCGGCCAGCGCGGTGTCGAGGGTCGCCAGGAGCTCCCGCCGTGCGGCCTCGCGCTCAAGGCGCACCCGAGTGGCGCTTTCGGCCCGCGCGGCGATCACCGGGTTCTGCCGGGTCGCCGCGAACAGCGGCAGGCTTACCGTCGCCTGGACCATCACCATGTCGCCGAACCGCGGGTCGCGATGCTGGTAGCCGAGCTCCCACCCCCAGTCGGGACGCCGGTCGGCCTTGGCGGCGCTCACATCCGCGTCAGCCTGGCGGCCCATGGCGTCGTAGGCGGCTAGCGCCGGAAGCCGATCAATCCCAGCTCGCAACCCAATGGGATCAATGGCGTAGTCAGGCGGATCGCCGGCGACGTCCGCCTGAGGGTCGCCGGTCCAGCGGACGAGTTCGGCCCGCGCCTTGGCCACGGCCGCCGTCAGGTCAGCGCGGCGGTCGCCCAGCGCCGCGGTCAGCTGATCCGCCTCCAACGTCTGCGCCGGCCGCAGGGCGCCTGAGGTAAGCTGCGACGGCGCGGCGTGGCGCAGGGGCGCAAGGGCGTCATCGATATCGTTCAGCGCCGCGAGCCGGCGCTCTGCGTAGTAGAGGTCGATCCAAGCCAGCGCGGTATTCAGGCGAACCTCTCGGGCTTGCGTCGTCCGGCCGACCTCGGCCACGCCAATGTCCGCCGCTGCACGCTCCCGCGCAGCGCGACGTTTGGCGCCGTTCGGCAGATCCTGCATGATCCCGACGCGCACAGCGCTGAAGTCGTCCTGGGCCGGCCGGCCGGCATTGGGACCAGAGACCGGAAAGCCCTCCACACCGAACGCCAGCTTCGGGTCGGGAAGGCGGCCGGCGGCGATGGCCGACGACCGCGCCGCGCGGATGTCGGCGGCCGTCGCCTGGAGGCTCGGCGCCGATTGGTCGGCAAGCTGCAGCGCTCCAGCATAGGTGAGCGGGGCGGCGTGGGCGGCGCCGGCGAGCATCGCCGACACGCTGAGGAGCCAGGCAGGGCGCATGGAGGTTTCCTGTCGGATCGTTAGGTCCGTGGGGTAAAACTGAGGCGCAAAGCATCGGCGGAGCGCTTAGGCGCTCCGCCGAGACCTCTCCGTCCTCGCGTCAGGGGATAACCGGCGCGAGGCTTGGAGGCGACTAGCCGGGCTGACCCGGCTTTGGGGCGTTATCGCGATGGTCGCCCATCATCGACATGCATTGCTCTTGCATGGCGGCGTCGCCCTTCATCATCGGGCAGTCGCAATTGGCCTTCTGCAGGTGGGTGCGATGTTCCGCCTGTCCCGCCGCCCGTGGCGCCGGCGCGAGGGAGTAGTTCCCGCCCTTGCCATAGGGTTGGGCCTGCGATGCGAAAGCCGTGGCGGCGAGGCCGAGCGCCAGGGCGCCGGCAGCGACCAGATTGAGCTTGGTCATAGAATTGATCCTTCAAAGACGATGGCTTGCCGATCCGATTGGACCGGCCTGAGACCGTCGCAGCGGGCGTGCGGGCGAAGCGCCGCACACCGCCGGACAGTGCGTTCAACAGCCGCGGACGCTAAGGGCCGGCGGCTAAGCGATCGACTTCGGAGGTCGTCTGAGCCCTGGGGGCTTGTAAGGGTGAGGCGAAACGGCCCGCGCCGCCGAAACATCCGCTGGCACGGGCGCCAACACGACGTCGTAGGACACCGCCGTTAGAGCGACGGTGACGCCACACATGGCGGCGCAGGCCTGGGCGCAACTCAAGTCGCGCTTGCCACCGTGGTCGCTGGTCTGGTCGCAGCAGGGATCGGCGCCCTTATGGATCCCGGCCTGGTCCATGCCTGGCATCGCGGACATTTCCATGCCCGCCATCGCCATCGGGCCATTGTGGCCGCATGCGGCCTGCGCAGCCGCGGCGGTCACCGGACTGGAGAGCAGGGCCATGACGGCCAAAAGGGCGAGAACGAGACGCATCGGTATCGCAGAATAGCATTTCCTTGGTGAGATACAAAGATGGGCTCGCACTCGCACAAGAATAACTCTGCTCATGCGCCAGGGCGCATATCGGGATCGAGTTGCTCAATCAGCACCTTCCGGGCGCGGTAGACCCGCGTCTCGATGGTCTTGATGGTGACGCCGAGCATTTGCGCCGTTTCCTGTTGGCTGAATCCTTCGAAGGCCGTGAGAAGCAAGGCTTCCTTCAGTGCCGACGGCAGACGACTGATGGCCCTGTCGAGCCTCCTGGCCCGCTCGTCCGCCAGGATCTCGTGCTCGGCATCCGGTCGCGGGTCGGCCTTGTCCAGGACCTCGACGTCGTCGAGATCCTTTGAGCCGAAGATGGCGCGCCGCACCGTCATCCGGCGACCCCGGTCGCGCGCCTTGTTGATGGCGATGGTCCGCAGCCATGCCCCGAACGAGCGGTTCGGATCGTAGCGCTTCAACGCGCCCCAGGCGGCGATGAAGGCTTCATGGGCCGCCTCGTAGGCTTCATCGGCGTCGCCGGTGTAGCGTCGCAGCAACCTGTAGAGCGCTTCCTTGTGCCGGCGAACGAGCAGGGCGAACGCCTTATCGTCGCCCTCTGCGGCGAGGCGGGCGAGGCGGGCATCCGACGCGTCGCCATCCACCATCACCTCGAGTCTTGGGTGAGGGACTGGACGACGGTCTCATCGAACTTGGCCGCCTGCGCCGGCGTGAGGACGGCGCGCATGGAGAGGGTGTGGACCATGGTCTCCTTCTGGAGCTCACCCATGGCGTGGTGGAACCGGTCGATCGCCGCCTGAACTTCGGGCGTATAGGCGTGCTTCTGCTGGAAGGCGCGAGCCAACTCGGCATTGGCGGCGCGCATCTCCGCCTCGAGCGCTTGGCGCTTGGCCTCATGCTCACGCTCGATCCCGGCGATACGCGCCTGCTGTTCGCTGCTGAGGTCGAGCTTCTCGTGCACCAGTTCGTGGAGCGGGGTGGCCTGCTTCATTCGATGCATGACAAATTGCGCACCGCCCCAAACGCCGATGGCGGCGACCAGCACCGACATCACGAGCGTCAGCAGCATGCTGCGCATCAAGCTCACTCGCGGCCCTCCAGCAGCGTCGAGGGCGCAAGATTCGCGGCAATGGAGAAGGCGCCATAGGGGTGGGGACGGACGAGCGCTGAGGTGGCCACGGCGCCGCCCACAGTGACACCCATGGCCAGCGCCAGACCGACCGAGGCGACACGAACGGGCGCCAAGGTCGCCAGGGTCCGAGCCTCGCGACGACGGTGAGCGATGCTTCGCCCGATCTCGCCATCGAGGCCGTCCAGGGATCGATCAATCGGGCTCGCCGCCAAGCGCGCGACGAGTTCGTCCAGCCGTTCACTCATGTCCAAGTCCTCAGGCGTCCCTGCAGACTATACGTGCCAGACGGCGACGAACCCCTAAAAGCTCGTCGGCTTGGCGCGTGCTGCAGGGCGTCGCGTAAACCGCCGTGCGACTTCGGCTGGCCTTCCAACTCACCGATGTTCCTGGTGTTCTCGTCGATAGTCGTTTGGGCCAAAGGCTCGGCGTCCATCCCGTGGCGGAGCAGATCGGCGCCTAGTTTCAGGGGCGCGTGCGCGCTCGAGCGTATTCCCAAAGGAGGCAAGGCCTTGACCTTCCTATGATGGGAAGGGGTAGGGCCATGGCCTCGTCTCGGCGACGCGCCGCCGGGGAGCGTTACGCCAGGAGGCGGGATGAACATCGGCCAAGCCTCGAACGCCTCGGGCGTCACGGCGAAGATGATCCGCTACTATGAGCAGATCGGCCTGGTTCGGCCGGCCGACCGCACCGACAGCAACTATCGCAGCTTCAACGACCGCGACATCAACGATCTGCGGTTCATCAAGCGGGCGCGCTCACTGGGCTTCTCGGTCAAAGAGATCACCAACCTGCTCTCGCTATGGCGCGACCGGACTCGGCCCAGCCGCGAGGTGAAGGGCATCGCCGACGGCCACGTCGCTGATTTGCGCAGCCGCATCGCCGAGATGCAGGCGATGGCCGACACCCTGAGCGCCCTGTCCGACTGCTGCGCTGGCGACGACCGGCCGGACTGCCCGATCCTCAGCAATCTATCGGGCGACACGCCCGCCATCGCCCCGGACCAGAGCCAAGCCTGATGCGACCCTGGGGGTTGCTCGGCTTGCTTCTCCTGCCGACGGCAAGCCTGGCGGCGCCAACGGTCTATCGGTTCGAAGCGGTCACCGACACCGTAGAGCGGGGCGTGGGCGTCCCCCTTCGGGTGCGCGCGCTCAATTCAGCCACTGGACAAGCCACGCCAGGCCTTGAGATCCGCGATGCGCGGGTCGACCGGTCACTGGACGGACAGGTTGGCGGAAGCCATCCCGCGTTCTTCGCGCCCAGTCTAGACTACGGGATCTACAGCTTCCGCGCCGATCTGCCGGTCGATGGGCGCTGGGCGTTGATCTTCACCGCCCGTATCCCGGGCGAGCCTCAGCCCGTGACCGCCAACGTGGTGTTCACAGTTGTCGGGCGGCTGCCGGCGCCAACAGCCCGCACCCGACGCTGAACAGCTATTTCGGCTGGATAGCCACGACTTCAGGAGCCGCCCCGCCGGTCTTAACGGTGAAAGCCACTTGTTGGCCCACCTTGACCGTCTGCAGCAGGGCGGGATCAGCCTTGAACGCCATGGTCATGGCCGGCCAGCTCAGGGCGGGGATCGGGCCATGCTGCAGCGTGATAGATCCCGCCTTCGCGTCAACTTTTTTGACCACGCCCGCGCCTTGCGCGCCGGCCTCGGCCGGCATGCCCATCCCCGGCATCTTGCTCATGTCATGGTCCGCCTGGGCGTAGGCGGCGCCGTTGAGCGCCAGGGCAGCGACGGCGGCAAGCATCAACTTCATCGTACATCTCCGGAAAGGCTCGCCGCATCGCGGCCGGTTGTTGTTGGGGATACGCGCGAGCTCGCCGCCCGCCCTCACAGCCTCACCGCGCGCAAGCGCAGGGCGTTGGCGATGACGCTGACGCTGGATAGCGCCATGGCGGCTGCGGCGAGGGCGGGGGACAGCAGCCAGCCGAAGGCGGGATAGAGAACCCCCGCGGCGATCGGAATGCCGGCGACATTGTACGCAAAGGCGAACACCAGGTTCTGGCGGATGTTGCGCATCGTGGCGGCCGACAGCCGCCGGGCGCGGACCAAGCCTTCCAGGTCACCATGCAGCAGAGTCACGCCTGCGCTTTCGATGGCGACGTCCGCGCCGGCGCCCATGGCGATGCCGACATCAGCGGCGGCGAGCGCCGGCGCGTCATTGACGCCATCGCCCGCCATCCCGACCACGCGGCCTTCGCGCCGCAAACGCTCGACGACGGCGGCCTTGTCCTGCGGCAGCACCTCGGCCTCCACCTCATCGAGGCCAAGCTGGTCAGCGACCGCTTGGGCCGTGACGCGGTTATCGCCGGTCATCATCACCAGCCGGATGCCTTCGGCCTTCAGGCTTCGGATCGCCGCCGCCGTCGTCGCCTTGATCGGATCGGCGATGGCTAGAACGGCGGCGAGCTGGCCATCGACGGCCATCATTACCGTGGTGGCGCCGCTCGCTCGCAGGCGGCCGATGTCGGACTCCAAGGCCGCGAGGTCGACGCCGTGTTCCTGCATCAGACGCGAGCCGCCCAGGAGGATGGCTTTGTCGTCAACCTTGCCCAGGACGCCCTTGCCGATCGGCGAGTCGAATTCGGCCGCCTCGGAGAGGTTCAGTCCGCGGGCTTGCGCTGCACGCAGGATGGCGTCGGCCAGCGGGTGCTCACTGCCGCGCTCCAGGCTCGCCGCCAGGCGCAGGATCTCGTCTTCGGCAAAGCCGGGGGCCGACCGCACCTCGGTTACAGCCGGACGACCCTCGGTCAAGGTGCCGGTCTTGTCGATGATCAGGGTGTCGATCTTCTCGAAGCGCTCCAGCGCCTCGGCGTTCTTGATCAACACACCGGCTTGGGCGCCGCGGCCGACGCCGACCATGATCGAGATCGGCGTCGCCAGGCCAAGGGCGCAGGGACAGGCGACGATCAGCACCGAGACCGCCGCGATCAGGGCGTAGCCGAAGCGTGGTTCCGGTCCGACAAGGCCCCAAACGACCGCCGCCAAAACGGCCACGGCGATGACACTCGGCACGAACCAGCCCGACACCCGATCGGCGAGGCGCTGGATCGGCGCCCGGCTGCGCTGGGCCTGGGCGACCATCTGGACGATCTGGGAGAGCAGGGTGCCGGCGCCGACCTTCTCGGCGCGCAGGGTGAAGGACCCGGTCTTGTTGAGCGCGCCGGCGACCACCTTGTCGCCAGCCAGCTTGGTCACCGGCATGGACTCGCCGGTGACCATCGACTCATCGACTGAGACCCGGCCTTCAACGACCTCGCCATCGACCGGGATCTTCTCACCAGGCCGCACACGCAGGCGGTCGCCGACCTGGATCGCGTCGACGCCGACCTCTTCGTCCTCGCCGGCGGCCGTGATCCGCCGCGCGGTCTTCGGCGCGAGGTTGAGCAAGGCCTTCAGGGCGCCGGACGTCCGCTCCCGGGCCCGAAGCTCCAGGACCTGCCCGAGCAGGACTAGCACCGTGATGACGGCAGCCGCTTCGAAATAGACGGGCACCGACCCGTCAGCGCGACGAAAGGCGGCCGGGAAGAGCCCGGGGGCCGCGATGGCGGCGACGCTGTAGAGCCAGGCGACCCCGACGCCCATGGCGATCAGGGTGAACATGTTGAGGCTGCGCGCCCTCAGCGAGGCCCAGCCGCGGACAAAGAATGGCGCGCCGCCCCAGAGCACAACCGGGGTGGCGAGCGCGAATTGGATCCAGTTCGATGTGGCGGGCGACACCATGAGCCTATGGCCCAGGACGTGCGCGCCCATCTCAAGGCCGAAGACCGGAAGGGTCAGCGCCAGGCCGATCCAGAAGCGGCGGGTCATGTCCGCCAGCTCATGGTTGGGGCCGCTGTCGGCCGACACTAGCTCCGGCTCCAAAGCCATCCCGCAGATCGGACAGGAGCCTGGCCCGACCTGACGCACCTGGGGATGCATCGGGCAGGTGTAGATGGCGTCGCTGTTCCCGGCCTCCATGCGCGCCGGCTTGGGCGTCAGATAGTGTGGGGGATCGGCCTGAAACTTCGTCTGGCAGCCGGTTGAGCAGAAATAATAGGTCTGCCCATCGTGGACGGCCGCGCCGCGGGCCGTCTTGGGGTCCACCGACATGCCGCACACCAGGTCAGTCACCCGCCCCTCGCCGGAGGCGGGCGCGCCGTCGCTGTGGTCATGACCCTGGTCATGATGATGACGCTCGGACATCGGTCCCTCCGGGAGCGCGGCGCAGGCCGTCTCTTGGGTTTACGCTGCAGCGTCGATCAATCCCCCGGGAGGGGTCGTCACTGGAAGGGAGAGGGCCGGGTTGGGTGGCGTCGTGCGAAGCCGCGGAGCCGCCGCGGGCGGTTTCCCTTCGCACGATCAGATGGGGCTTCCCATGGTGGGAAGGTCAAGGGGCGCTTAAGAAAAATGGCGCGCGCTCTTAAGGTAGCAGCGATCCGGCGGCGCCTAACGGCGCGCCAAGGCGACCGCTGCGACGCGGTCGGCCAGGGCGGTGCGGCGGCGCATGAACGGGACCCCGTGACGGCGCATGGCCTCGCGGGCCGGACGCTCCACCAGGTGGTGGACCGCCATGGCCGCCGGGACGACGCCGACAAAGAGGACCGTCCAGAGCAGGGGTGGAAGGGTCTCGCCAGAAAGGCCGAGCAGCTTCCTCGCGCCATGCTCGAACACCAGCTGCCAGGGAATGCAGACCATGTAGACGGCGAAGCTGACCTCGCCCAGATAGACCCAGAGTGGGGCCGTCAGCAGCCGTGATCCGGTGCTGGCCAAGCTGCCCAGGCTGAGGATCAGCGCGCCGAACAGGCAGACGCTCAGCCAGTCCGGCGCGCCGATGAGGGCGCAGGCTGCAACCGCCGCCACCGAGCCCAGGACGCCGGCCACGGCGACGCGCGGAGACCGGATGACGTCCGAGCGCCACAGCAGCCAGACGGCACAGCCCAGCGCGAAGCAGGGAACGATGCGCAGGGCGCCCCAGGCGATGGTCGCCTGGGTGAGCGGGAAGCCGGCGAGCCGCTGGAAGCCGATATTCAGGCCGATGACGAGCATCAAGGCCAGCAAGACGGCGATCCACGGGCGGGCGCGCAGTGGCCAGATCGCGAAGGCGAAGGCCGGGAAGGTCAGGTAGGCGAACCACTCGGCCGAGATCGACCAGGA
>CAMFIW010000059.1 GCA_945952355.1 uncultured Phenylobacterium sp.
CGCCCCGAACGCCATCACCGCGCACAGCAGCCACCCGTCCGGGCGCCGCGCCGACCATCCGGCATAGAGCGCGAGCAGGCCCACGCCCGCGCCCTTCCAGGTCGCCGCCGTCACGATCCCGAGCGGCAGGCTCCACGAAGCCATGTAGCTGACCCCCGCGACCACAGCCGCCACCAGGATCCATCGCCCGGGATCGTTCCGCGCCGCCATCAGATCGCCGCCGTCACATAGGCCGGCAAATTGGCCTTGAAGGGGCCGGCGAAGTGCAGGGTGAAACTCTGTGCGAGCGGGAAGGGGCTTTGCAGCTCGGACCAGTCCGCCAGGCGCAGGCCGCCCGTGTCCCGTTCGGTCTCCAGCAGGTGGGTGTTGAACGCGCCCTGCTCGAACGAGGTCCCAGCCCACTCCTCGCGGCAGACCCAGGCGGCCTCGGTGCGCGTCCAGGCGGCCTTGGGGAACAGCGCCGCCCATCGGCCCATCAGCTCGCCGCCGCCGGTCTCGCGCCGGGCGAACACCACGCCGGCGTTGAACGGGGCGTCCCAGAACGGGTTGTCGCCCGCCGCCACCATCGCCTCGCGGCCTGCGAACAGTCCTTCGATCCGCCTGTCCAGGTCGTGGACCACGGCGTCGGTGTCGAGCCAGGCGACATAGTCGTAGCCGCCGTCCATGAAGCGCTTCAGCAGGCTGGGCTTCTGCCAGTAGACGGGCAGGTCGAACACCGGCTGGGTCAGGAAGAAGTGGTCGTAGCCATGACGCTTGGCGTAGTCCCGGTTTCGTTCCACCAGGAATGGCATGAGCCCGAGTTCGCCGACCGGCCGGTTGTCGAATTGAATGATCGCGATCCGCATGGGCACGGTCTAGCCGCCGCAGCCGCCTTGCGTCGAGCCCGCCGGCCGCTAAGAACGAAGCCATGTCCGAGATCCGTCCCGCCTACGACATGTCGCTCAGTCCGGTCGGTCCCGGACGCTGGACCACCCTGGCCGCGCCGGAGTGGCGCAATCCCGGCGGCGGGCTTTGGGGCGGATATGCGCTGGGCCTGTGCGTCCGGGCGCTGGAAGCCGAGGCCGAGGCGGTCGGCGAGGCCCTGTCCCTCACCCTGACCTACGCCTCGGGGCTGCCGTCGGGACTGCTCGACGTGCGCACGCGTCGGCTGCGCCAGGGTGGGTCGATCGGCGTCTGGGAGGTTGAGCTTGGCCCGGCGGGCGTCGGTGAGGTCGGGGTCCACGGCATGGTCACCCTGGCGCGTCGCCCGCCGACCCCGCCCTTCGCCTTTGCGAGCCTGCCCGAGACCCCACCGCCCGAGGACCTGCCCAGTCCGGTTCACCCGGCCGGCGCGACCCATTTCGGCGCGCTCGCCTTCGAACGCCGCACGCTCGATGGGTTCCCGCCCGCGCCCGGAGGCGATTCCCGCTCTCTGGCCTGGGTCCGGCCGCGGCTCGGCGCCTGGGACAAGGCCCTGCTGGCCATGGTCACCGACAACTCCCCGCCGCGCGCCATGTACGCCCTGCCCCGGGTCATGACGACGACGCTTTCGCTTACCGCCTATCTCCACGCGACCGCCGAGGAGCTCGCGGGGCTCGGCGACGACTACATCCTCATCGAGTGCGAGGGTCGGGTCGGCGGCGGCGGCGCCTCGGACGAACGGTCCAGCTACTGGAGCCGCGACGGCCGCCTGCTCGCCACCAGCGAACAGCTCGCCTGGTACCGGCAGATGCCTCCCACCTCCCCGGAATAGGACGCGCCACATGATCATCTCCAGGCTCGCGGCGCTGGCCGCCGGCGTCGCCGCCGCGCTCGCCCCCATCGCCGCCGAGGCCCAAACCCAGGCCCAGCCGGGCGAGGCCGCCTTCCGCGCCATGTTCAAGGAGATGATCGAGACCGATACCAGCGCCGCCTCCGGCGACTGCACCGTGCTGGCCAACAAGATCGCGGCGCGGATGCAGGCCGCCGGTTTCCCGGCCAAGAACCTCAAGGTCATGGTCCCCGACGGCGCGCCAAAGGCCGGCAACCTCGTCGCCTGGCTGCCGGGCAAGGATCCGAAGGCCAAGGCCGTGCTGATGCTGGGCCACATCGACGTGGTCAACGCCTTCCGCGCCGATTGGACCCGCGACCCCTTCGCCCTGGTCGAGGAGAACGGACAGTTCTACGGCCGCGGCGTCTCCGACATGAAGTCACAGGACGCCATCTGGGCCGACAACATGGTCCGCTACAACGCCGAGGGGTACCACCCTCGCCGCACCATCCGCATGGCCCTGACCTGCGGCGAGGAGGGCGGCGGCTTCGTAAACGGCGCCGACTGGCTGGCCCAGAACCATCGCGAGCTGGTCGACGCCGGGATCGGCCTGACCGAGGGCGGAGGCGGCGACCTTGACGCCGAAGGCAAGCGTCTGGCCGTCACCGTCATGGCCGCCGAGAAGGTGTTCAGCGTCTTCACCCTGGAGATCACCGGTCCCGGCGGCCACTCGTCCAAGCCGCGGAACGACAACATCATCGAGGCCCTCGGCCAGGCCCTGGCCAATCTGAAGACCCTCTCGTTCCCGACGCAGCTCAACGAGAACAGCCGCCTCTATTTCGAGACCTTGGCGACCCGGGCCGATCCGGAGACCGCCGCCGCGATCCGCAAGGTCCTGGCCGATCCCGCGGATCCGGCCGCCAACGCCGTGCTGGACCGTTCGGTCAGCTACCACGCCATGCTGCGCACCACCTGCATCCCCACCCTGGTCGAGGGGGGGCACGCCACCAACGCCCAGCCCCAACGGGCCAAGGCGACCATCAATTGCCGCACCCTGCCGGGCGCCTCGGTCGACGAGGCCGAGGCGGCCATCGTCAAGGCGGTGCACAACCCGCTGATGAAGGTGACCCGCGGTCTGGTCGGCGCGGCGCGCGCGCCGTCGCCGCCGATCACCCCGGAACTCGTCGCCCCGATCCGGAAGGTGGCCGCGACGATCTTTCCGGGTGTCCCGGTCACGCCCATGCAGGAGACGTTCGGCACCGATGCAGGCCGGCTCGTCGCGGTCGGAATTCCGGTCTACGGCTTTTCCGCCCTGTTCCGCGGCGATGACGCCGGCAATATCCACGGCCTGAACGAGCACATCTCCGTCCAGTCTGTGATGGACGCCCGCAGTTTCATGTACCGCCTGATCAAGGACTACGCCGACGCGAAGTAGCTAAGGCCCCCTGTCGTCGCCCCCGCGCTCGCGCGGCTGGCCGGAGTCGTCACGACCACGGATCGCCCCGCCATCAGCGGATGATCGGCGAAAGATCGGCTCGTCGTCCTGTCGCCGCGGAGCGTTCCGCGGTCCGCTTCCGTCGTCGGATGTCCGACCCACGACAGGAGCAAGAACATGACCCGCGCACCGCTTATCGCCCTCGTCCTCGCCGCCACGACGGCCGTCCCCGCCCTGGCCGCCGGTCCCGGCCACGCCTGGCAGGTGGGCAACGACAGCTATCACCTCACCGTCTCCGACCAGGACCTGAGCAGCCCCGCCGGCCGCGCCGTGGTCCTCGCACGGGTCGAGACCGTCGCCGCGCGCCTGTGCCGGAACGCCGGCGTGCGCCGCGAGGAACTGGCCTGCCGAGACAAGATCGTCCGCGCCGCCAGCGGCTCTCTGCGTCCCGTCATCGAGCAGGCCTTGGCCGAACGCGCCGGCCGCCCGGCCCTGGAACTCGCCGTGGCCCGCTGAGGTGGCCGTGTACGATTTCCGACCCCGCCGTGATAACCTGTTCGCCGAAACCTTCGTCGGAGTATCCGAAATGGCGATGGTCGACGCGGCGGTGCGCCTGGCCCACGAGGAGCCGTTCGATATCGGCGGACTCTCCGTGCGCCCGGAAACGCGCGAGATCGTCGGCGCCGGCGGTCGGCGGGAGGTGCTCGAGCCTCGCGTCATGCAGGTCCTGGTCAGCCTTTGGCGCGCCGGCGGCGCCGTGCTGTCACGCGACGATCTGCTGCGCGCCTGCTGGGAGGGCCGGATCGTCGGCGAGGACGCGATCAACCGCGTCATGTCGCGTCTGCGCCGGGTGGCGCTCGATCACCCGGAGGCCGGCTTCCGCGTCGAGACCATCACCAAGGTCGGCTATCGCCTCGTGCTTGACGGCGTCCCCGCCGATGCGTTCGCACAGATCGCCGCCTTCCCCGTCCAGCCTGGCCGGCCCCCCCCGGCGCCAGCCGCGCCGAACCGCCGCCTGCTGGTGGCCGGTGGAGCAGCGGCCGGTCTCGCCGCGGTCGCGGGCGCGGTCGGATGGTTCGGGGCCCGGCGCCCCCCGCTGGATCGCAGGACCCGTGCGCTCTACGACCAGGGCTGGACCGCGCTCAACCAGATTTCGCCGGCCACCTCGCAGCAGGCGGTAGCCATGTTCCAGGCCGTCGTCGCGGCGGCGCCTGAATATGCCGACGGCTGGGGCGCGCTCGCCTCGGCCTATGCCTGCGGCTGCGGCGCCGCCCAGGACCCGTCCACCAACGCTCGGCGCGAGCGCGCCCGCCTGGCCGCCGACCGCGCCCTCCAGCTCGACCCCGGCAATGCCCTGGCCACCGCCGCCATGGTCGATATCGCCGGCGTCTACGGCCGCTGGACCCACGCCGAACAGACCCTTCGCCACGGCCTGCGCCGCCATCCCCGGGCCATGCCGTTGATCCTGAGCCTGCGGTCGCTGCTGAGCGCGGTGGGTCGCAACGCCGAGGCCGCCCGCCTCGGCGATCGCGTCGTCGCCGCCACGCCGCCGTCGCCCCAGCTCTATGCCCGCGTCCAGGAGCTCGAAGCCGCAGGCCGCCTCGAAGAGGCCGACCGCGCCAGCGCCCAGATGATCGCGCTGTTCCCGGGGAACATCCCGGTCTGGTTCACCCACTTCTACCACCTGGCGCGCAACGGCCGGCCGGCCGACGCGCTCGCCTTCGGAATGAACCTCGACAACCGCCCGCCGGGCGTGCCCGACGACAATTTCGAGATCACGATGGCGGGCGCTCAGGCCCTGCTCACCCGCGCCCCGGTCGATGTCGATCACGCCATGTCCCTCGCGCTCGCCTCCGCGCGCGAGGGTAGCGGCTATGCCGAGAACGCCCTGCTCCTGGCCGCCCAGCTCGGCCGTCTCGACGAGGCCTTCGCGCTCGTGGACGCCTACTATTTCCGCCGCGGCTTCTCGCCCCCGATGCTCAGCTTCTCCCCCACCCAGAAGCAGTACTACACCGAGCGCCGCACCCACTTCCTCTTCTGGCCCTGCGCCGGTGCGCTGCGCGCCGATCCCAGGTTCGCCGAGATGGCGCGCGGCGTTGGACTGGCGGACTACTGGCGAAAGGCGGGCCGGGGGCCGGACTGAGCCTCACCCGGTCGGGTCACGCGGCGCCTGCCTGGACCTCATCCTCTGCGGGGTCCGCGATGGCGACGCCCACCTCGGCCAGCGATTCCAGGAATTCCCGCGTCACGCGCCAGGCCTCGCGGCTCGCTTCGGCCAGCTCCGGCCGCATCACCACGGCCGCGGGGATGATGACGCCGCTGTCGTTGCGAACGCACAGCCCGGCCTTCGCCAGCTTCCCGACGTGGCGGCGGGTCGTCTCGTAGGGCAGGCCGAGTTGCCGGGCCAGCAGATAGGCGCTGATCGGCTGGCGGCGTTCGTCGGGCAGGATGTCGATCGGCTCGCCGCCCACCAGCTCGGACTGGAAGTTGTGCCGGTTGATCGCCAGGAACATCAGGGCTGACAGCATGTCCACGTCGAGGGCGGTGCGGATGGTCGTCAGTCCGTCCAGGAAATAGCGGATGGAAAGCCGCGCCACGCGGCGCTCCACCTGGAAGGTCGAGATCGCCTTAGGACGGGGATTGCGGAAGCCGAGCTCGCCCAGGTCGCTCAGCAGGCCGAGTGTCGCCGCCCAGGTGTCCGCCGCGATCCGCGAGGCCTGGGGCGCCGCGAGGGAAGGGGCGACAAGGCCCATGCCCTGTCTCACGGCCAGTCCGCTCGCCGTCAGCCGCCCGACGTGGCGCCGGGTGGTCTCGTAGGGCATTCCGATCAGTTGGGAGAGCCGAAGCACATTGACCGGCGTGCGCGACTGCAGCCGCGTCACCGCCTGGAACTCGGTCTCGCCGAGGGCGGGCAGGGTGAACTCGCGGACGTTCTCCCAGGCCATCGCCGCATAGACCACCGAGGTGTCGAGGTCGTGGCCGAGCACCCGCGTCAGCCGGTTCGCGCACCCCAGGAAGTAGGCGATGGTGAGCCGGATGGCCTGCCGGTGCTGCGGCATGAAGGGCTCGGGGGTCTGACGCATGATGAACCTTGGAAACCTGATCCGCGGGCGGGGCGAGTCGATGACGTAGCCGTGGAGGTTCGTCCTCAGGCGCCGCCGCCTCGCGGCGCCGCGAGGCCTAGTGGGGAGGAGGCTGACGCAGCCCCGACAGGCGCCGCAGGCCCGCCAGCACCGCGCGCTGGGTCTCGGCGTCGGCGACGGTGCGGTGGAGAGTCCGCAGGGCGGCCAGGTGCACCTCGACGGCGCGGCGGTCCACCGAGGCGTCGGCCTCGCCGGCGTCCAGCAGGTCGCAGAGCGACCGCGCCGCCATGGCCAGGGCCTCGTCGTCGCCGACGCACATCGACACGATGTTCGAGGCCTCGTTGTAGATCTCCGGATTCTTCAGCCCGGGCTCCGACAGGCGTGCGAGCGCCCGGTCGATCTCGGCCAGGCAGCCCTCGCGCTGGTCGCGCACCGCCTGTTCCGCGCGCTTCAGCGCCTCACCGACATGGATTCCGCCCCGAGCGCGCATCTTGGTCCCGAGCGCGGTCGGCCCGAACTTCTTCACGACAATCACAATTGCACCCTTTGTGGAGCGACGACGGCGCTGAGCTCGTCCTGAGTAAGATTCTCGCCCGCGACGCTGGAGACGTCGCCGGCGAGATCGCTCTCGCGGCGGCCGTCGGGGAAGTCGGCCGGTGGGCCGCTCTGGCGAAACCGGCGGTCGGGACCGACATAGGCGTCGCATATCACGAACGGCCGCGTTCCCTTGCCGATCCAGTAGAGCCGCTCGAGGATCACTTTCGGGCTGATCGGCTTGGCGACGATGAAGTTGGCCCCGCAATCGCGCGCCCGCGCGACGTCGGGCCGGCGGGTGTGGGCGGTGGTCACCAGGGCCGGCGTCATCCGCGCCGCCTCCCCGGGAAGATGGCGGATCCAGTGCACGAGGTCGTAGCCGTCGATCTCCGGCATCTGGGCGTCGGTGATCACCAGGTCGTAGGTGTGGCGCTGCATCAGCTCCTGCGCCGCGGCGCCGGTGTCCGCGCGCGTGATCTGCTTCATGCCGAAGGCGTTGAGCACCGAGCACATCAGCTCCAGCGCCTGGGGGTTGTCGTCCACCACAAGCGCCGTTGCGAACTTCAGATTGACGCGATCGCTGGTCTGCACGTCGTCCTCGTGGGGGGATCGCGTGAACGAAACCCGCGGCCGCTGCCGGGGCGAAGTTGAGCATGGGGCGGTTAACCCCCAAATAAAATCGGCTCCTGTGACCAGATGTCGCCCTACTCGATTTGAGTAATCGCTGGCATTGAAGCAATTCATAATGCGACAGAGTCGCAATTGCTACATTGTACATCTCTAGGTTTGCGCGCGGCCGCGAGGCCCGCGCCACCTCGGAGAGCGCCAAACCGCGTCCCGGACGCCTTGGACGCGAATCCCCGCCGCATCGCCGGGATGCGCGTACGATTACCTGGAACGGGAGTTTTATTACTCGAAACAAGTGGTTGGGCTGCCGCCGCCGGTCCCCCTTGTTCACCATCGATTATTTTGGCTGAACGACGTTCTCCGCGGCGAACGCCACCATCGATGGAGAGGCAAAATGAGTTTCCGCGTCGCGCATGTGCTGCGTCTGTTCGGCGCCATGCTGATGCTGGCCTTGGCGGTCCTGACAGGCGTGTCGCTGTCGTCGCTGAACAGTGTCCGGATCGGCGGCCACACGTTCGAGCGGATCAACGCCAACAGCGATCTGACGGCCGATATCCTGCCGCCGCCGCTCTATCTGGTGGAGGCCCACCTGTGGGTCATGGAGATCGAGGCCGACCCGTCCCATGCGGCCGAACCGATCCAGCGCCTGGAAACCCTCCACCGCGACTATCTCGATCGCATCGGCTACTGGCGCGCGCACGCGCCGTCCCCGGCCATCGCCCACGCCCTGTTCGACGACCTCGACCCCGCCGCTCGAGCCTTCTGGGATGTCGTCTATGGCGAACTCCTCCCGGCGGTCCGCCAAGGCGACCGCGCCGCCGTCGCGCTGGCGGGCGACCACGTCGACGCGGCCTATGCCCGACAGCGCAAGACGGTCGACCGTCTGGTCCCCATGCTGGACGCGGAGGACAAGTCCTTGCAGGCGACCGCCGCCGGGGTGGTGCGCGGGGGCTGGATCGTGGTCGTGGCGGCCGCGCTGATCACGGCCGTCGGCGCGTGGATCGCCCTGGCCCTCGTGCGGCGGCGCGTGTTGACGCCCATCGAAGGCATGAGCCGGTTCATGGCGCGGCTCGCAGATGGCGACTATAGCGCGGCGGCGCCCTATACCGGCCGCAAGGACGAGGTTGGCGAGATGGCGGCCTCGGTCGAGGTGTTCCGCCAGGCCGCGCTCGAGCGCCAGGCCGCTCGCCTCCAGCAGGAAGAGGCCCGCCGCACCCACGAGGCCGAACGCGCCCAGCGCGAGGTCGAGCGCACCGCCGCCGACGATCAGCGCACCGACGTGGTCCAGCGTCTCGCCGACGGGCTTTCCCGCATGGCGGCCGGGGACCTCGCCATTCGCTTGCCCACGCCGTTCCCTGGCGAGTACGAGCGTCTGCGCACCGACTTCAACGCCGCCGTACATGCCCTCGACGACCTGATCGGCACGATCGGCGCCGCGGTCGGCAGGGTCGATTCCGGCTCCCGCGAGATCGCCCAGGCGGCCGACGACCTGTCGCGCCGCACCGAGCAGCAGGCCGCTAACCTGGAAGAGACCGCCGCCGCCCTCGACCAGCTCACCGCCACCGTCAAGCAGACCGCCGACGCCGCCCGCGAGGCCCACGGCCAGGTGGTCGGCGCTCGCGGCCAGGCCGAACAATCCGGCGAGGTCGTGCGCTCGGCCGTCTCCGCCATGGCGCGCATCGAAGAGTCGTCGCGACAGATCGGCCAGATCATCGGCGTCATCGACGAGATCGCCTTCCAGACCAACCTGCTGGCCCTCAATGCGGGCGTCGAGGCCGCCCGGGCCGGCGAGGCCGGGCGCGGCTTCGCGGTCGTCGCGTCCGAAGTGCGGGCGCTCGCCCAGCGCTCCGCCGAGGCGGCCAAGGAGATCAAGGCCCTGATCCTGGCCTCGAACGACCAGGTCAATTCGGGCGTCGATCTCGTCGCGCGCACCGGCGAGGCGCTCGCCGGCATCATGGACCAGGTGTCCAACATCGACGTCCTGGTCACCAGCATCGCCGCCAGCGCCGGCGAACAGTCCTCCGGCCTCGGCGAGGTCAATGTCGCGGTCAACCAGATGGACCAGATGACCCAGCAGAACGCCGCCATGGTCGAGCAGACCACCGCCGCCGCCCACGCCATGCGCGCCAGCTCCGGCGACCTCGCCACCCGCGTCCAGGCCTTCGTCACCACGCCCCGGGCCGCCCGCTCGGCCGCCGCCGCCCCGCCTCCGTCCCGGCGGCCCCGCCCGGCTCCGGTCGCCCGCGGTGGCCTGGCCCTGGCCCACGCCTCCAGAGCCGAGGCCGAAGGCTGGGAGGCGTTCTAGCCGCCCGCTGCGGCCGCGGCCCCTTCGCCGGGGCTGCGGCGCGCGCTATTCCCTCAGAGGGCCGCGCGTTCGGCTGAGTCGTCGATCGCGCCCGACAGGGGGTAAGGGATGCTGTTCGGCGTACTGGCGTTTGCTTCCGTCCTGGCCTCGGCGCCGGCCGCCGCCGACCCGTCGTCGAAGGTCCCCGCTCCGGACTGGAACCTCACCCCCGTGTTCGCGGACGCCGCCGCGGCCGGCGCCGAGGCCAAGGCCATCGACGCTGCCCTGCCGGGCCTGGCCCAATGGCGCGGCCGCTTGGCCGATCCCGAGGC
>CAMFIW010000060.1 GCA_945952355.1 uncultured Phenylobacterium sp.
TCGGTGGCCTGGGCCTGGGCGGCGGCGACCTCGGCCTCCGCCTGGGCGCTCTGGGCCGACAGCTGGCGCGGATCGACCGCGAACAGTTTCTGGCCGCCGGCGACCCGGTCGCCGCGCTGGACGTTCATCTGGGCCACCGAGCCGGAGACCGGCGAGGCCAGGTACAGCGGCTCGCCTTCCACATAGCCCGACAGGGTGGTGGGCCGGCCTATGCGCGGGATCGCCACCAGGGCGGCGATCAGGCCGGCGGCGGCCAGCAGCAGGAGGACGATCAGCAGGCGCTGTCTCATGCGGTGGGCTCCAGGCGCAGGCCTCTCAGCAGGGTCTCGATGTGCTGTTCGGCCAGGGCGGGAATGTCGAAGGGCTCGGCCCCGACCGGAACGAAGGTCTCGCGCCAGAGGACGCCCAGCAGCAGGGGGGCGATCATGGAGACCGCGTATTGCCGCGGGTCGCCCGCGCGCAGCTCGCCGCGCGCCTGGCCGGCGGTGATCGCAGCGGTCATGGCGGCCAGGGCCGGGGCGACCAGGCGGTCGTGCCAGATGCGGGCGAGTTCCGGGAAGTTGCCGGCCTCGGCGATCACCATCCGCGCGACCCCGCCCACCGGGCTGTCGGCCAAGGTGCGCGAGACGTTGGCGGCGAAGAACCGCGCCAGGTCCGTGAAGGAGGGCGCGAGCGTGGCCATGGCCTGCAGCCCCTCGAGATTGGGCGCGACGGCCTGCTCCACCACGGCGCGGAAAATGTCTTCCTTGGTGGCGAAGTAGAGATAGATCGCCCCCTTCGAGACGCCGGCCCGCGCCGCGATGTCGTCCAGCCGCGCTGCGGCGAACCCGCGCTCCGAAAATACCTCCAGCGCCGCCGCGACGATCTCGTCGGGCCGGTCGGCCTTGCGGCGTCGGAACTTGGGCTGGCCTGGCTTGAGCATGAGGTCATAATAACTGACCAGTCAGTTAGTAGCAATCCCAGTCTTCGACGCGGGCGGGGTCGCGAACTCGCGCATCGGCGGTGAGTCGCCACCATGGCAGAGCTGCGGGTTGATCCGTGGGCGGGATTAACGATGTCGCGGTGCGCCGAGAACGCGGCCGCAACGAATCATGACCGAATCGGCGACCTCGCCCAATTCAGTCTTTGTTCCCTACAAGCTATTGTATTCGAAGGTTCATTAACCACAATCGGAATATGGCGAAGCTCGGGGTTTCGTACTGCGTGCGGGGCGCCTATTTCATGCTGCGGGCGCCCGCGCCTTGACGCCGGGGCCTGGCTTCGCCTATATCGCCGCTCCTTCAGCGCGGGCCTTCCGCGCGATCCCTATTTCTCGCCTGGGTTACAGAGCCATGTCGCGTCGTTGCGAACTCACCGGTGTCGGTCCGATGGTCGGCCACAATGTGAGCCACTCGAACATCAAGACCAAGCGCCGCTTCCTGCCGGCCCTGGCCCCGGTCACCCTGCAGTCGGAAGCGCTGGGCCAGACCTTCAAGCTGCGCGTGACCAACGCCGCGCTGCGCACCCTGGACTTCAAGGGCGGCCTGGACAACTTCCTGGTCAAGGCCCGCGACGAGAAGCTCTCGGCCCGCGCGCTGAAGATCAAGCGCCAGGTGAAGGCCAAGCTCGCCGAGACCGCCGCGGCCTAAGCCCGGTTCAAAGCGATAATGAAAGGGCCGTCCTTCGGGGCGGCCTTTTTGTTTTGGCGGAGAGCTTTGCGTGAGCGGCGTCCGACCTATCTGAACCCCGTACCTCGGGGACGTCGCGACATGCGCAGCCTACTGATCTTCGCGGCGGCCGCCGCGCTCGCCACGCTTCCGGCCTGTTCGCCCAAGAGCGGGCCGCAGAGCTCGGCCCCCGCGCCTGCCGTCGCGCCCGCCAGCGACATCCATCGCTTCAAGATCGGCCAGCTCGACGCGGTCGCGCTCAAGGACGGCGACATCGAGGCGCCCAACGACGGCAAGACCTTCGGCGTCGGCGTCCCGACGACCGAGGTCGGCGATGTCCTCAAGGCCGCGGGCCAGCCGACCGACGTGCTGGACCTGAGCATCCAGCCATTGCTGGTCCACGCCGGCGACCGCGTCCTGCTGTTCGACACCGGGGCGGGGAATGCGTCCTTCGCCAAGGCGGGCCGCCTGCCGCAGTCGTTGAAGGCCGCCGGGGTCGATCCGGCCCAGGTCACCGACATCTTCATCAGTCACGGCCATGCCGATCACGTCGGCGGCCTGCTGCGGCCGGACGGCGCATTGGCGTTCTCCAAGGCGACGATCCACCTCTCGGCGCCGGAGTGGGCTGCGATCCGCGCCGATTCGAGCAGCGCTAAGCTGGTGGCGGCGATCACGCCGAAGGTCGCGGCCTTCCAGCCGGGCGCCGTCCTGATTTCCGGCGTGGTCACGGCGGTCGAGGTGAAGGGGCACACCCCCGGCCACAGCGCCTACGAGATCGCGTCGGGCGACCAGAAGCTGCTGTTCATCGGCGATACCGCCCACCACTTCGTCATCTCGGTCCAGCGCCCCGACTGGACGATCGAATATGACGGCGACCCGAAGACCGCCGAGGCCAGCCGCCGCGCGCTGCTGCAGCGGGCGGCCGACCAGGACCTGCGCCTCTATGCCGGCCACTTCCCGTTCCCGGGGCTCGGCCACGTCAAGGCGCAGGGCGACGGCTTCGTCTGGATCCCTGAATAGGGCCTACTTCAGGGTCTCGCCGAACAGGGCGACCAGTTCCTTCCAGTGCCGCTCGGCGCCCTCGGGATTGTGTACCGGCATGTCGGTCGGCACCCACCCGTGGCGGCAGCCCGCCCAGATCGACACCTCGGCGTCGACCCCCGCGTCCTTGAGCGACTTGGTCAGCAGCGCGTTCTGGGCGTCGTCGTAGCTGCGGTCCTCGATCGCGCCGGCCACCAGGACCTTGGCCTTGATCTTGGGCGCCAGCAGGTGCGGGCTCTTCTCGTCCTCGGTGGCCATGTTGCCGCCATGGAAGGAGGCGGCCGCGCCGATGCGGTCGGGGAAGGTCCCGGCCGCGCGCAGCGCGATGGAGCCGCCCATGCAGTAGCCGGTGACGCCGCGCTTGCCCGGCTTGGCGTTGGCGTCCTTGTCCAGAAGGTCGAGGCAGGCGGCCACGTCGGTCATCTGCTTGTCGACGCTGGTCGAGCCGCGAAGCTTGGCGAACAGGGCCTGGGCCTCCGGATCGCCGGCGCGCGCCTTGGCGATGTCCAGGGGCGGGAAGGGGCCGGCGCGCCAGCACAGCTACGGCAGCAGCACATAGTAGCCGGCCTCGGCCAGGCGCTCGCCCATGTCGAACAGGGCCGGGCGGATGGCGGGCGCATCCATCAGGATGATGGCGGCGGGCCAGGGGCCGGAACCCTCGGGCTTGAACGTGAAGGCGCGGGCGTCGCCGTCCGGCGTCGGCAGGGAAATCTCGGTGCGGCTCATCTGAAATGCCTTTCCGCTATGAAAATCGGGTCGCTATTTCCAGTCGAAGGCGAGCAGCAGGGTGCGCTGGCTCAGGGAAAAATTGTCGTCTGAAATCAGATAGAAGCGGATGGCGCCGTCGCGGCCGGGCAGGGCGGCGAGACCTTCGAAATTGTCGACCGTGAGCGGCTTGGCGAGGTCCAGCCGGGCGATCTCCGCCCCCTTGCCGTCCTGCAGGGTCAGGGTCACGCGACTGCCGCGCACCGGGTCCCAGGCGCGCAGCAGATAGGCGATGCGGCCATCGGGCAGGGGGGCGACGGCGGTCAGCCCATATTCGGCCGGCTTGGCCACCAGCCGGTCGGCCACGCAGCCCCCGGAGAGCTTGCAAATCCAGGTCTGGCCGCTCGCCTCGCCGCCCACGACGTAGGCGTCAGGCCCGGCCTTCGGATAGGCGGCCAGGGCCTCCATGCCGAGGTTGAACGGGAACTTCACGTCGGGCGACGGGACCTCGCGCGGCGCCCCGCCCTTGGCCGGATAGAGCAGGATGCGGTCGTGCTCCTCGAAGCTGACCAGCATGTCGCCATTGGCCAGCAGGGCCACGCCCTCGGAATCGGCCTCCTGCTTCGACTGCAGCGGCTTGCCGTCAACGCCGTTCAGGAAGGTCATCCGACCGTCGGCGACGCCGACCAGCCGGCCCTTCGCGTCCAGCACGATCCGCGCCCTCAGCAGGTCGCCCTCGTCGCTCTCCGAGATCATTCCGCCGGACCTGTCGATCTTCAGGTCCGACAGGCCGTGCAGGCGCGAGGTGTCTTCCGAGGTGAGGTTCAGGCCGCCGGCATAGGTGAAGCGGCCCAACGCGGCCTTGGCGGCGTCGGCGGGATCGAGCGGAACCGCCTCGGCCTTGATGCGGATCGCGGGGCCGCCGGGAATCGGCGACTTCGGCAGGACGGGCGGCTGTGCGCAGGCGGCCAGGGCGAGGGCCAGTCCCAGCGCCGCCCACCTCACGCGACGGCTCTCCGCACTTCCTTGAAGGTCGAGCGCCGCATCGGACCCTGCGGACCCTGAGTGTTGGGCGGCGGTTGCAGGATGTTGGCGTTCTTGCGGGTGACCTTGCGGACCTCCTCGTCGAACAGCTCGGCGAGCTGGTCGACGATCGCACCGGCCAGCTGCTCCACGTCGACGATGGTCACGGCGCGGCGATAGTAGCGGGTCACGTCGTGGCCGATGCCGATGGCGATCAGCTGGACCGGGCTCTTGGCCTCGATCTCGGCGATCACCTCGCGCAGGTGGCGTTCCAGGTAGTGGCCGCTGTTCACCGAGAGCGTCGAGTCGTCCACCGGGGCGCCGTCGGAGATCACCATCAGGATGCGGCGCTGCTCGGCGCGGCCCATCAGCCGGTGATGCGCCCACATCAGCGCCTCGCCGTCGATGTTCTCCTTCAAGAGGCCCTCGCGCATCATCAGGCCGAGGTTGCGCCGGGCGCGGCGCCACGGGGCGTCGGCCGCCTTATAGATGATGTGGCGCAGGTCGTTCAGGCGGCCCGGCTGGGCGGGCTTGCCGGCCTTCAGCCAGTCCTCGCGCGACGAGCCGCCCTTCCAGGCGCGGGTGGTGAAGCCCAGGATCTCGGTCTTGACCCCGCAGCGCTCCAGCGTGCGCGCCAGGATGTCGGCGCAGACGGCCGCGACCATGATCGGGCGGCCGCGCATCGAGCCGGAATTGTCGATCAGGATGGTGACCACCGTGTCGCGGAACTCGGTGTCCTCCTCCTCCTTGAACGCCAGCGAGGCGGTGGGGTCGGTGATCACCCGGGTCAGGCGCGCGGTGTCGAGGATGCCTTCCTCGAGGTCGAAGCTCCACGAGCGGTTCTGCTGGGCCATCAGCTTGCGCTGCAGCTTGTTGGCCAGGCGCGAGACCACGCTGGAGAGGCTGGCAAGCTGCTGGTCCAGATAGGCGCGCAGCCGGGTCAGCTCCTCGGCGTCGCACAGCTCCTCGGCCGCCACCACCTCGTCGTGGGCGGTGGTGAAGACCTTGTAGGTGACGGCCTTGCCTTCGCCCTTCAGGTCCGGCCGCGCGGGCTGTTCGCCCTCGCCCATGTCCGGCGGCTCGTCGGTGTCCTCGGCGTCGGCGTCTTCTTCCGAGGCCATCATCTGGCTGTCGGCGTCCTCGCTCTCGCGATGGGTGGCCTCGTTCTCGTCCATCGAAGACTGCTGCGGGGACTGGCCTTCGCCGTCCCCCTCGTCGCCGTCCTCGCTCGACTCGCTCTCGCCGTCCTCGCCTTGCTCGTCCTGCTCGTCGGCCTGGTCGGGGGCGTCCGACAGATCGTCGCCCATGGCGAGGTCGCGCAGGATGGTTCGCGCCAGCCTGGCGAAGGCCTTCTGGTCGTCGAGCGCGTCAGCCAGCTTGTCGAGATCGGCGCCCGCCTTGGCCTCGATGTCGGCCTTGAACAGGTCGACCAGCGGCTGGGCCTGGGGCGGTGGGGCGACGCCTGTCAGCCGCTCGCGCACCATCAGCGAGACGATGTCGGCCAGGGGCGGATTGGTCTGGGCCTCGATCGGGTTGAACACCTTCTTGGCCCAGGCGGCGTCGTGCACCGCCTTAAGGTTCTCGCGCACGCCACCCAGGGCGTTGGCGCCGATCGCTTCGATCCGCGCCTGCTCCAGGGCGTCGTAGATCGGCGCGCCCAAGGCCGAGCCCGGGCGGGTCTTGGCATGGACGCCGGCGTCGTGGTGGGAGATGCGCAGAGCCATCTGGTCGGCCAGGCCGCGGATGCGCGCGGCGTCGGCCGGGGTCAGGTCGCGGGGCGGGTGCGGCAGCACCGCGCGATTGCCCTGAAGCTGCGGCCCCTCGCCCGAATAGACGATCTCCAGATCCGGGCTCTCGGCCAGGGATCGCGCCGCGTGCGCCAGCGCGCGCTTGAAGGGCTCGATCGGACTTTCCGGGTTCTTGGCCATGGCGCGTTGTCATAGCGCGCGGACCCGCGCCGAGGAAAGCGCCGCGTCGCCAGCTTGTCGCATCTTCCGGCGCGCAAACCTTGTGTTTACGGCTCCAGGCGAGGGTGGGCGCCCAAATTGGGGATATGGTGTCGGGGGCCCGGACATGACCGCGGTGGCGTGTCTCAGAGGGGCGGTGGACGCGGAGCGGATCGGGCTGTCGGAGGCGGCGCTCGGGCCTCTGGTCGCCAAGTTCTGCGGCACCTATCTCGAGACCCGCTGGCTGTGGCCGCGGCACTTCGAGCCGATTACCCACTATTCCTTCCTGCTGACCGACCCACGCGCCGAGGAGATGGACGTGCGCGAGGTCGCGCGACTGTCCGACGAGCTGCAACTGCGCCTGTTCGGCGTGGCCTCGGATGGCGAAGTCGCGCTCCTGATGTTCGAGGGCCCGCCGGAGGCCTCGCGGGGGTTCGCGGCGCTCTCCAACGCCGCCCTGGTCGAAGCCCTGAAGAATCCGGACCTGCTGCCGACAGGGGGGCGACTGACCCGAGTGGTCGCGCCGGGCGCGTCCGAGCGGGAACCCGAGGTCATCCGCGAAGCCCCGCCCAAGGTCGAGGATCTGGTCGCAGCGGACAATCTGCTGGCCGCCAAGGTCCGCTTCCCCGCCCTGGAGGGCGCGCATGGGGTCTATTTCGCACCCCGCGGCCTCTTCGTCGGGGACGTGGTCAGTTCCACCCCCGGCGACGCCAGGGTGCGCTTCAGCCTGGTGGAGGGCGCAGAGCACATGCCCGAGGACCCGGGCGCCTTCGACGCCGACTGCGTGATCGCCGCTATGCGCTTCCTCACCGAGGGCGTGCGGGCCATGCTCTACCTGCCGATCTGCTACTCCAACATCATCAAGCCCTCGACCCGGCGGGACTATGAGCGGGTCCTGGCGATCCTGCCCGAGAGCCACAGGAACCAGCTGGCCGCGGCGGTCTATGACGTCCCGCGCGATCCGCCGTTCCCGGCGCTGTCCCAGATGAAGGGACTGCTGTCGCGCTATGTCGCCAATATCGACCTGCGCACCCACGATCCGGGCTTCGAGATCGAGAAGCTGCCGAACCAGGCCGTGAACAGTGTCACCCTCTCCCTGCCGGAGGCGGAGCCGCGCGTGCGCCTGGCCACCATCCGCCGGTTCGGCGAGCGGTTGGAGTTCTATCGCCGCCGCCAGATCTGGCCGGGCATGACCAACGTCCGAAACCGCGCTGAGCTCGAAGCCTGCGTCCAGGCCAAGATCCCCTTCATTACCGGACCCGGCGTCTGTCGAATGCTGACCCAACCGGTCGGCGGGCGAATGCAGCCGGTGGCCGAACTGCCGATGCTGGCGGCCTGAGCCCAAGGAACGGCCACGCTCATTCCGCGTTGATCGCGTGACAAGACACGTATTCGCGGGAGATGGTCATGTTGAAATGGGCTTTGATCTTCGCCGTCGTCGCGCTGATCGCGGGCGGCCTGGGCTTCACCGGCGTCGCGGGCGCCGCAGCGGGCATCGCCAAGCTGCTGTTCTTCGTATTCCTGGTGGGCTTCGTGCTCTTTCTGGCGCTCGGCGCGTTCGTCGGCAGGAAGATCACGGGCAACTAGCCGGCTTCTATGCCGGCTGGTCGATGGGCGCGGAGCTTAGGCCCCGCGCCCTTTCCGTTTCCGGGACCTATTTGCGCGCCGTCCACGCCTTGGCTTCCGCCCCGACGATGTCGACCAGGTTTCCCATGGCAATGTTCATGTCGATCAGGTGAAGGCCCCAGTCTTCGCTGACCTTGGTCCCCAGCATCACGTCGCCCTTGATGTCGTCCAGGCGCGGACTGGCGGGGTCGCCGTTCACATGGACCTCAAGATAGTCGAAGCCGTTCTTCGACACGCACTGGGCGCTCAACAGCCCCGGGACGGAGACGAAGGGCGTTTCCACCTTCGACCCGCCCTTCACCCAGCCGGACGGGTCCTGGCCGTTGCCGCTGGTCGCCAGATAGGCGTGCAACTCGCCCTTGCCTCCCGCCAGGTTGGCTGGATTGGCGCAGGCCGCGACCATGGTCGAGCCCGGCTCGCGCGGGCGGCCGAAGCGCGTGTTGGCCGGCGGCGGAACGGTGTCGCGGAAGCTGGCGAACGGGATCACGCAGCCCGTCTGGCTGTCGGTGTGGCAGAGCGGGATCGACTTCAGCAGGCCGGTGTCCTTGCCGGGCTCGACCGGCAGGTTCGTGCCGCCGAGTATGGCCGACACCAAGAGCTTCTGGCTCGGTTTGCCGTCGATCTCGGCCGCCAGCAGGCGGGTCAGCACCCCGGATCCCTGGGAATGGCCGATCAGCACGACGCCCCGGCCCTTGTTTTCGTGGGCGAGGTAGTAGTTCCAGGCGTCGACCACATCGTTGTAGCCGGTGTCCGGCCGGGCGCCCTGCAGGCCTGGCATGGGCTGATGCGTGATCATGGCGCGGAGGGCCGTCAGGGTGAACTGGCGGTACATGGGCGCATAGACGCGGCACTTGGCGGCGAAGCGGTTGAGCTGCTGTTCGACGACCCGGCGCTCCTCGTCGCCCGGGACCATGTCGGACAGCACGCCCTTGTCGAGCGAGACGGTGGGATAGACGTAGAAGCAGTCGATCGACGCCTTGGGATCGGCCTTCCAGGTCTCGCGAACCATGCTGCCGTCGGCCTTGATCACCGTCGTGGTGTTGTCGGCCGAACAGGCGTCGGCGCGGCCGGGCCAGCAAAGCCAGTTGGCCTTGTCCGCATAGTCGTTCTTGGGGGTGGCGGCGGCGTCTTGGGCTTGGGCGGCGTGCGCGGCCGCGAAGGCAAGCCAGCCTGCGGCGAGGGCCGCGAGCATTTTCCTGAACATGTTTCCTCTGGAAATTCTTGGGTCGGCAATGTCGCCGATATCGCGTCCCAGAAGGCGCGGGTCCAGTTCGTTCTAGGCGGCGGCGCTCTCGGCGGTGTCGTCGTCGGCCGCCGCCGCCAGTGCGTCTTCGATTGCCGAGAACAGCTTCGAGGCCTCGATGGGCTTTGGCACGAACCCGGTCATGCCGGCGGCCAGGTATTCCGCGACCTGGTGGCTCATCACATTGGCCGACAGTGCCAGGATGGGGATCGCGGGTCGTCCGTGCTCGGCCTCGAAGGCGCGGATGGCGAGTGTCGCCTCGACCCCGTTCATCTCCGGCATCTGGGCGTCCATCAGGATCAGCTCGAAGGCTTGGTTCGTGTACGCATCGACGGCCTCGCGGCCGTTGGCGGCGATGGTCAGATCGACACCGAGCGGCTCGAGCAGCGACTTCAGGATCAGCTGGTTGGTCGGATTGTCCTCGGCCGCCAGGATACGGGCCGACGGGCCATGTTCGCTGGCCGGCGCCGCCTCGCGCTCGTGCGCGGGGCTGGGCGCGCGCCGTTCCGCGCGCTTCTCAAGCGGCAGGTCGAAGGTGAAGGTCGACCCCTGGCCTGCCTCGCTCGTCACGCTCATATGGCCGCCCATCAGTTCCACCAGCTCGCGGCTGATGGCGAGGCCGAGGCCGGTGCCGCCGAACCTGCGCGTGGTCGAGGCGTCGACCTGGCTGAACTTCTGGAAAAGGTCGCCCAGCCGTTCGGCCGGGATTCCGATGCCGCTGTCGCGAACCACGAAACGCAGGCCGAAGGCGGCGGTCGACACATCCACGCAGACCTCGCCCTCGGTTGTGAAC
>CAMFIW010000061.1 GCA_945952355.1 uncultured Phenylobacterium sp.
GTGAAAGAAGACCGGGAGCTGTTCGCGGTCGGCGACCTGGAAGAACGAATCGAGATCCTGCGGGGCGAGATCGCGCGCTGCGAGGCGCAGATCGGCCGCAAACGCGCCGGGCGCGCCGCCGCCGACGCCCTGTTCGCGCCCCGGCCCAGCTAGGTGCGCGCCCTGCCCGCGCGGCTGGCGCCCGCGCGCGTGGCGGGCGAATGGACTCGCGCGTTCGCCGACCACAGGGTTAATCGTTTGTTGTGTGGAAATCGTCCAGGAAGGACACGCCCTTGGCATGCCCGTTGCAGCAGCCGGGCGGTCCGCAAGTCGGCGGGCGATTTTCAGAGACGAGCAGATGAGCGACGCGACGACCATGACCCGCCGGTCCGATGTGATCCAGGACTTCGCCCGCTCGGAACTGTTCGACCGAACGTTCCAGGAAGGCATGGACCTGGTCGAGCAGACCGCCGGCTACCTGGATGGCTCGGGCCGCCAGGAATCCAAGCTCCTGTCCCGCAACGCCGCCCTCGCCTATGCGGCCGAGAGCATGCGTCTCACCACCCGCCTGATGCAGGTGGCCTCTTGGCTGCTGGTGCAGCGCGCCGTGCGCGAGGGCGACATGCCCGCCGAGAACGCCTGTGACGAGCGTTACCGCCTCAGCGGCGACGTGGCGGCCGAACGCCACGCGACGCCGGAAGACCTTCCGAACGGGTTGCTGCAGCTTCTCGACCGCTCCGAGCGCCTGTTCGAGCGCGTGCGCCATCTCGATCGGCGCATGTATGTCGAGGACACCGAGGTGGAGGTCCCGAACCCCGTGGCCTCGCAACTCGACCGGCTGCGGTCCGCTTTCGGCGGCTGACACCTACAATCTTGGCAGGTTCTCCGGGTCCTTGCCCGGATCGAAATCGGGCGGCAGGTCCGGCGGCGGTGGCCGGTCGACCGGTTCGGGTCGCGGCTCCGCGCCAGGCGGTGGCGTATCGGTCTGTGGAATGTCGCTCATGCGCGCCAACCCGGGCGTGAGTGCGGGTGTTCCCTAGCCTCGGCCGCGCCAAAGGGCGTCATCCACGATGGAGGCCCGCAGAGCCGGAACTCCAGGCCCCAAGGACGCCGAGCTTGCCCGATAGCCACGCGCCTATGGGTCTAGGTCTTCCGCTGCGTGAAAGCCGGGGTGACACATACGAATGGCGCAGGCGCCCCTAGCCGCCAGCGACGCGGGCGTAGGCGGCCAGGGCGGCGGCGATCTGCGGGTTGGCGGGGGCCTCCAGGGGCGTGACCTGCGGCGTCGCGGCGCCGGCCAGGCGGGCCTGGGCTTCGGCGGACAGAGTGACCGTGTCGACGCGGCGCTCCGGGGGCTGGGGCGTGGCGTCCTGGAGATCGGCCTGCAGCCGGGCGCGATAGTCCTTGGGCGCAGCCTGGCCCTGCAGCGCGGCGACGATCTTCTGGTCCGCGGCCGGCATGGAGTCGAAAGCCTGGAGCATCCGCGCCTGGGGCTCGGGCGGCACGGCGTCGGGCCCCGCCCAGGCGGCGCGGGTGAAGGCGTCGAGCGTGGCCTGGGCCCGCTGCGCGAAGGGAAGGTCGTTGAGCGCCTGGGCCAGTCCGGGACGCTCCGAGGCCGTGGCGTCGCGCCAGCGCCCCATGAGGCCCTGAAAGGCCGCGAGTTGCCGGTCGAGACCGGCGGACTCGTCAGTCGCGACCGTGGCGGCCGCCGGTAGACTGGAAATCTGCATGGGGCCTCGCCGACGCCGTGATCCTGCGGCGGTGCGCTTGAATCCGGGGTGAAGAAACGTGGCTTAGGCCTGTTAGCCACGACGAACCCCCGTGGACGGCCCTGCTTCCGGCGACCCGGGAGACGGCGCGGCGGACGCCTGGACCTCGCCCCCGCTTCAGGGGTCGGACCTCGCCAGCCTACGCGAAATTTTCTTGCCCTCGAATTGGGTATTCTTTGCTCATTGAACAAACACCATTGATATTCAACATTCTGTTTTTGCTCATTAATTTCTTCGACGAAAGGACTAACAGGCGATTAGGGAAAACAACATCGCAATAATAATTCAGATTTACCGACGAATTTGACCGTCGATTTACTCAAGTTCCGCAATATCGGCCCAACAACAACGCGGCCACCGCACGCAAAAAGGACCTGAGCATGTCGAACTTCCTCAACCGCTTCGTCGCCGATGAGTCCGGCGCGACCGCGATCGAATATGGCCTGATCGCCGCCCTGATCGCCGTCGCCCTGATCGCGGCCATGAACACGCTGGGTGGCAAGATCGCCGGCACGTTCACCACCATCGGCAACAAGATGCCTTGACCTTCCGGAGCCGACATCGGCTCCGAAGACGAAACGAGCCCGCCGGGGGAGACCTCGGCGGGCTTTTTCAGGCCTGACGGCGCGTCCCACCGGGACGCCCCCGGGCCCGCAGCAACAGGTCGCAGCGCGCGCGATAACCCTGCAGCTTAAGGAAGCCTTGGGGGGCGTCGTGCGACAGGTGAGTTCATGCGCGGCTTTTCCCCCTCGGCGCTCGCAGCGGCGCTTCTGATCCTGGCTCCGCAGGCCGCGTCCGCCGCGGACCTCGAGCTCGACGTGCTGGCGGAAATGAACTGGGCCCGCGCCCATCCCGCGGAATACGCCCGCGAGCTGGCCGACCAGGCGCGCCGCTTCGACCCACGGGACGACGTGACCAGCTTCGGCAACGAAGACCCGCAGGCGGTGCAGGAGGCGGTCGCCTTCCTCGAACGCCAGGCTCCGCTGCCCCCTCTGGCCGGCGACGCCCGGCTGGCCGCCGCCGCGGCGATCCATACCCACGAGCAGGGCCCGACCGGCCAGGTAGGCCATGGCGGGATCGGGCTGGGCCAGAGGCTGCAGCGTGAAGGCCTCTATGCGGGCATGGCGGCGGAGGACATCTCCTACGGCTATGACAGCCCCCGCGAGGTGGTGCGCCAGTTGATCGTGGATTCCGGCGTCGCCAATCGCGGCCACCGGGCGAACATCTTCGGCCGCGCCTATTCCGCCGCCGGGGTGAGCTGCGGCGGACACAGCATCTATGGATCGATGTGCGTGATCGACTTCGCCGGCGCCATCATGGCCCGCGGCGAGACGCCCCGCGAAGGCGACCGGTAGCGGTCGGCAGGACCACCACGGAAAGCACGGGCAGGCGCGCCCAGCGCTTCGACAAACGATCATGAGAGCTTCAGAGGAGCGTTCGTGCCCGAGGGAGGGCGCGCTGCGCGCGGGGGTGGCGCGCCTCAGTTTTCGAGTAGGCGAGTTCGGGGCGTTGCCGGGAGGAGCTTTGAGAGGGCGCCGGTGACGGGCGCCAGGGCGACGCCTGCCAGGGTCTGGTCCTCGGCTGTGGCCGGGGCGACGCCGAAGACGAGCCGTTCGCGGCGCCTGGCCGGCACGTGCAGGGTGCCGAACAGCCAGTCGAAGACGGCCAGGAAAGCGCCCAGGTTCTTGCCGTGGTGGGCCGGGTCGTCGGAGTGGTGGATCTGGTGGTGGGCCGGGCTGATGACCACGCGGCCCAACAGGCCGGTGAAGGGGATCCAGAACCGCGTGTGCTGCAGGTGCATCAGGATCAGGGTGAGCGCCAGCAGAAGGACGTTGTGATCCGCGACCTCGAAGGGGGCGACGGGGCGGCCGAGCGCCCAACCGACGAGGCCGTAGGTCCCGCCCATCGCCATGGCCAGGATGTTGTCGAGCTTGACCACCTCCAGCGGATGAACCCGGAACTGGGTCATCGGCGTGAGATGGGTGGCGGTGTGGTGGACGCGGTGGATCTCCCAGAACATCGGAATGTTGTGGCTGGTGAAATGGTCGATCCAGAAGCCCAGCTCGTAGGCCAGGAACAGGGCCAGCGTCATCAGAGCCATGCCTGCGCCTTCGCCGAGCGAACTGGGCGCGGGCGTTCCGAAACCGCGCACGAGCAGGTCGTGCGTCGCCGTCCCAACCCAGTGGTAGGATAGCAAGGCGCCGCCGAAAATCGTGCCCGCCACGAAGAGGTTGAAGGCCATGAACCCGAGGTCGACCCGGGTCGACGGGGCGCGGATCATGTCGCGGGGGAAGAGCGCGCGGGCCAGGACCTTCAGACGGACCCGCCGGCGGCCAGCGGGGCGGCGCAGCATCAGAGCCGCGAGCGCCAGGGCGAGCGCGACGCCGAGCGACAGCAGGGAGACTGATGAGGTCGGCGCCAGGAAGAGATCGGAGAGACCCGCCGCGGTATGGCGCAGGGCGAGGCCTAGCGCGCCCAACGGGTCGGTCGTGAAGGCAGACGGCATTCGGCTCGGGTCCTCAGGACCAGGAGCCTAGGCCGAACCGGTCTAAGGCCGCGTTAAACGATAAAGCGCCGCGGCCCGGGCCGCGGCGCTTTTGATCGAGATCATGACGCGCCGGACGGCGCCGTGCCCTTACTTGCGCGTGAAGGCGCCGAACTTGGCGTTGAAGCGCGAGACGCGGCCGCCGCGATCCAGCAGTTGCTGGTTGCCGCCGGTCCAGGCCGGATGCGTCTTGGGGTCGATGTCGAGGTTGAGGGTCGCGCCTTCCTTCCCGTAGGTCGAACGGGTCTGGTAGCTCGAGCCATCCGTCATCACCACGGTGATGAAGTGATAGTCAGGATGGGTGTCTTGTTTCATCTCGGAGGCATCCGACGTAAAGGAGCGGCCAGCGACCCGCCGGATGGGCCGGCCGCAAACGGAGCGCCGCCTATACAGAAAAGGCGGTCCGAGAGCAAGGGCGTGAGTTAGATGAGCGATTCCGCGGCCGAGCCGCAGGTTGAAGGCCGGCCGAGCGCCGGCGCCGCCCTGGCCCAGGAGATTTCCGAGACCGCCAACCGACGAGGGCGCAGCCGCAATGTGCGCGCCCTGGGCCGGCTGATCCCATTCATCGCCGCCCACAGGCTGGACGCCTCGATGGCGGGGGTCTTCCTGCTGACCTCGACCGCCTCGACGCTCGGCATCACCGGGGCCGTCCGCTTCCTGGTCGACCACCTGACGGCCGCCAAGGCGACGCCGCATTCGGTGGCCCCCTGGTTCTGGCTGCTGGGCGGGGTCGCGGTCGCCTTGGCGCTGTCCTCGGCGCTTCGGTATTTCTTCGTCACCAAGCTCGGCGAACGGATCGTGGCGGACCTGCGCAAGAGCGCCTACGCGCATATCCTGACGCTCGATCCCGCCTTCTTCCTGAAGACCCGCACTGGCGAGGTGCTGTCGCGCCTGACCACCGACATCCAGATCGTGGAAAGCCTGCTGTCGACTTCGGTGTCGGTGGCGCTGCGCAACCTGCTGACCCTGATCGGGGCGCTGGTGATGCTGGTCGTGGTCAGCCCGCACCTGACCGGCCTGGTGCTGCTGATCTTCCCGGTGGTGCTCGCGCCGCTGTTCCTGTTCGGCCGCCAGGTGCGCAAGCTGACCGCCTCGACCCAGGACCGGTTCGCCCAGGCGATCGGACATGCCGGCGAGACCCTGGACGCCCTGGAGACCGTGCAGGCCTTCGGGCGCGAGGCGGCGGGGGCGGCGACCTTCGGCGCGGCGGTGGAGGCCAGCTTCGACATGTCGCTGCGCCGGATGACGGCGCGGGCGACCATGACCGCGGCGGTCATCGCCCTGGTGTTCGGCGGCGTGGTCTGGGTGTTCTGGCTGGGCGTCGGCTCGGCCCTGACCGGCGGGCTGTCCTGGGGCGCGCTGTTCCAGTTCGCCTTCCTGGCGGTGATGGCGGCGGGCTCGGTGGGCGCTCTGGGCGAGACCTGGGGCGACGTCCAGAAGGCGGCCGGGGCGATGGAGCGGATTTCCGAGCTGCTGGCCGCCGAGCCCTCGATCGCGGCGCCGGCCCATCCGAAGGCGCTGCCGGTTCCTCCGGCGGGCGCCGTGGCCTTCGAGAAGGTGACCTTCGCCTATCCCGGGCGGCCCGACCTGCCCGCGCTGCAGGACTTCGAACTGTCCGTTGCGCCGGGCGAACGGGTGGCCCTGGTGGGACCTTCAGGTTCGGGCAAGAGCACGGTGTTCCGCCTGCTGCTACGGTTCTACGATCCGGACCAGGGCGCGATCCGTCTGGATGGGGTCGACCTGCGCGAAGCCGATCCGAAGGCGGTGCGGGCGCGCATGGCCCTGGTGGCCCAGGACAGCCCGCTGTTCTCGGGCTCGGCGGCGGACAATGTGCGGTTCGGACGCGCGGACGCCGGCGAGGCCGATGTGCGGGCCGCGGTGAAGGCGGCTCAGGCGGAGACGTTCCTGGACGCCCTGCCCGAAGGCCTGGAGACGGCGCTAGGCGAGCGGGCCCGCAGCCTGTCCGGGGGCCAGCGGCAACGCCTGGCCATCGCGCGCGCCCTGATCCGTAACGCGCCGATCCTGCTGCTGGACGAAGCCACCAGCGCGCTGGACGCCGAGAACGAGCGGGCGGTGCAGAAGGCGCTGGACGAGGCCATGGTCGGCCACACCACCCTGGTGATCGCCCATCGGCTGGCCACCGTGCTGAAGGCCGACCGGATCGTGGTGATGGACGGCGGACGGGTGGTCGAGCAGGGCACGCATGCGGAGCTCACGGCGCGTGGCGGGCTCTATGCGCGCCTGGCGGCGCTGCAGTTCGGCGAGGCGGCGGCTTAGACGCCTCAAAGTGCTCCCCCGTTGGGGGAGGAACTAAGACAGGCGATCCCGCACCTTGGCTTCCAGGCCCGGGAAGTCGCTGAACAGGCCGTCGACGCCGGCGGCGAACAGGGCGCGGTAGACCGCGTCGACATCGCCGTGGGCGGCGGGATCAGTTCCGACGCGCAGTTTGGGCGGCAGGAAGTAGTTCTCGGCGCGCACCGTCCAGGGATGGACCGCGAGGCCGGCGGCGTGCGCGTCATGGACGAAGGGGCTGGCGGGGCCCAAGCCCCCGTCGACGATCGGAACCACCATGATCCATTCCGGTCCAACGCCGTCGGCATAGGTGGCGATGGCCTTCATGCCCGAGCTGCTGGTCATGTCGCGATAGCTGACACCGGGCTTGTCGGCGGGACCGCCGCCCGACGAGACGAGCTGTATCAGCGGGGCGCGGGTCATGGACCGGATGGTCTTCAGCGGGCCGGCTTCGAAACACTGGACGAAGACCGGGGCGGTGCGGCTGTCGAGGCCGTGGGTCTTCAGCGCCGCCGCCAGGCGGGCCTCGAAGGGCATGCCGATCGAGGCGAAGTAGCTGGGGTGCTTCATCTCCGGATAGACGCCGATCGGGCGGCCGGTGCGGGCGGTCTCGTCCCTGGCGATCGCCACGATCTCGTCGAAGGTCAGGATGGGATCGGTCCCGTCGAACTTCGCGCTCTCGGGGCGCAGGTTCGGCAGGCGCTCGCGGGCGCGCAGGGTCTTGATCTCGGCGAGGGTGAAGTCCTCGGTGAACCAGCCCTCGATCTTCTCGCCGTCGATGACCTTGGTGGTCTTGCGGGCGGCGAATTCCGGACGGGAGGCGACGTCGGTCGTGCCGCCGACCTCGTTCTCGTGACGGATCACCATGGCCCCGTCCTTGGTCAGGCACAGGTCGGGCTCGATGAAGTCGGCGCCCTGGGCGACGGCCAGGCGGTAGGCGCTCTCGGTGTGCTCCGGGCGCAGGCCGCTGGCGCCCCGGTGGGCGATGACGATGGGGCGCTTGGGCTGGCCGAGCTTGGTCATGGCGTGGGCGGCGGTGGCGGTCAGCGCCGCGGCCGGGAGGGTGGCGGCGAGGGTGCGTCGGGTGAGGGTCATGCCCCCGATCTAGCCGCCCGTTGTGACGGTCTCGTCAAGGCGCGGGTCAGGCCGCGGCCTTGAGGCGCTCGAGCAGGAGGGGATGCAGGTCGAGATTGGCGGCGCAGATCGAGCCGGAGCCCAGGACATCCTCGCCGCCCTCGGCGGTGGTGACCTTGCCGCCGGCCTCCGTGACCAGCAGGGTCCCGGCCGCCAGGTCCCAGGGGGAGAGGTCGCGCTCCCAGAAGCCGTCGAAGCGGCCCGCGGCGACGAAGGCCAGGTCCAGCGCCGCGGCGCCGAAGCGGCGGACACCGGCCACGCGCTGACTGATCTGGTGCAGCTCCTTGAGGAACTTGGCGTGCTGGCCGTGGCCGAGGAACGGGATGCCGGTCGCGAACACCGCCTCGTCCATCCGCTGGCGGGCGGCGACGCGCAGGCGCTTGTCGTTGACGAAGCAGCCCTTGCCCTTCTCGGCCCAGAACAGCTCGTTGGTGATCGGATTGTAGGTGACCGCGGCCACGACCACGCCCTCGCGCTGGAGGGCGATGTTGATGGCGAAGTGCGGGATGGCGTGCAGGAAGTTGGTGGTGCCGTCCAGCGGGTCGACGATCCAGGTGTGGGTCTTGTCGGTGCCCTCGATCAGGCCGCGCTCCTCGCCGAGGAAGCCGTAGCCGGGGCGCGCCTTTTCCAGCGCCTCGAAGATGGTCTGCTCGGCCTTGAGGTCGGCGGCGGAGACGAAATCGGCCGCGCCCTTCTTGGAGACCTGCAGCTCGGCGAGTTCGCCGAAGTCGCGGTTCAGCCCGCGCGCGGCCTTGCGGGCGGCGTCGGACATGACTTTCAGGAGGGCGGTCTGGGTCGACATGAGGGCGCGGAACCTAGTGGGACGGGCCGCTCAAGGCAAGGACGGGCGCTGGGCGAGGCCCTGGGCGATGGCGGCGCCGAGGGCGCGGACGGCGGCGGCGGGGCCTTGCGGGTGGCTCCAGACGCCCGCCGAGACCGCCAGGAAGTCCGCCCCGGCGGCTGCGAGGCCTGAGGCGTTGTCGGCCGTGATCCCGCCGATGGCGACGCAAGGGACCTCCATCGTCTCCTGCCAGATCGACAGGATTTCCGGGTCGGTGCGGGTCGGCGCCTCCTTGGTGGTGGTGGGGAAGAAGGCGCCGAAGGCCACATAGTCCGCGCCGGCCTCGGCGGCCTCCATGGCGAGATGGCGGCTGTCGTGGCAGGTGACGCCGACGATGGCGTCCTTGCCCATCAGGCGGCGGGCCTCGGCATACGGGGCGTCGGACTGGCCCACATGGACGCCGTCGCAGCCGAGGCGGGCGGCGAGGTCGGGGCGGTCGTTGAGGATCACGGCCACGTCACGGGCCTGGGCGATGGGCGAGAGGACGTCGACGGCGGCGGCGACGATCTCGTCCGGGACCTCCTTGAGGCGGATCTGCAGGCAGGCGACGTCGCCGGCGTCGAGCGCACCGGCCAGGAGGCGGCCGAAGCCCGCCAGGTCGTCGAGGCGCGGCGGGGTGATCAGGTAGAGGCGGCAGGCGGACGCGGACATCGCCCCGCTCTAGCCCACCTGTCAGTGGGGCGGAAGCAGGGCCTTGAGGACGTAGGCGACGGCGGCGGTGGCGAGGGTTCCGAGAACCGCCAGGCCGACGAACCACAGAAGCCGCTTCCAGAGCGGGCGCAGAGGCGCGCCAGGCTCCGGCGGGGGCTCAATGATAGCCCGCATCGGGGGCCACCTTGCCGCGGAACAGCCAATAGACCCAGGCGGTGTAGCCCAGGATCATCGGCAGGATGACGGCGACGCCGGCCAGCATGAGGCCGAGCGCGTTGTCCGCATTGGCGGCCTGGCGAAAGGTCATGGCGTAGGGGACGATCTGCGGGGTGAAGCCGGCCGCGAGACCCGCATAGCCGGAGACGAAGACCAACAGGGCGCCGACGAAGGGCCAGACGTGAGAACGGCGGCGAAGGCCGAGACCCACCACCGTCAGGCCGGCCAGGCCCAACAGCGGGATCGGGGCGAGCGGAACGAAGCGGGCGAGATCGAACACGCCGCCGCCGAAGCCCCAGCGCTCCGCGATGCGACCGTGGACGAACAGGGTCGCCAGGCTGACCGCCGCCAGCAGGGCCGCGACCCCGGTGGCGGTGATCCGGGCCCAGCGACGGGCGTCGCCGTGCAGCTCGGTCTCGGTGCGCCAGACCAGCCAGGTCGCGCCCAGCAGGGC
>CAMFIW010000062.1 GCA_945952355.1 uncultured Phenylobacterium sp.
AGATCATGCCTAGTCTCGTGGGCTCGGAGATGTGTATAAGAGACAGCCACTGGACTGATCGCGCGACGGCCCTACCAGGACCATCCGCCGCGCTTCGAATACCGACTGACCGAGAAGGGTCGCGACCTGTGGATGGTCAATGTGGCCCTCGCCGAATGGGGCGACCGGTGGGACGCCACCGGCCTTGGCGCCCCACCGGCCTTGCGCCGCGACCGGCTGACTGGCCGGCCAGTCGAGCTGGCCCTGGTCGACGTCGAGACCCGCGAGGCGCTGCCGGCCGACCGCCTGACCGTCCTGCCCGGGCCCGGCCTCGCCGTCGCCGCCAAGTCCAAACCCTGATCGGAGGCTCCCCATGTCCGCCCTGGAGTTCTGGCTCGATTTCCGGAGCCCTTACAGCTACTTGGCCCACAGCCAGCTGGAGACACTGTCCCACCGGCCGGCCTTCCGGCCCATGGACGTGCTGGAGGTGATGAAGCTGGTCGGCAATACGCCGACCACCGTCGTCTGCGAGGTGAAGGGCCGCTATGCCGGCCAGGACCTGCGCCGCTGGACCGCCCGTTACGGCGTCGCCTTCGCGCCCAACCCCGCCATGCGCCAGTTCGACGGCAGGCGTCTGCTGCGAGCCACCTTGCTGGCTGATGACAGGGGCGAGGCGGGCCGCGCGGTCGCCGCCCTGTTCCCCGCCATGTGGGCCGGCCGCGACGACCTCGGTTCGCCCGAGGCGGTCGCCGCCGTTCTGTCGCGCGGCGGCGTCGACCTCGATCCCGGCGCCTTGGACGACCCCACCCTCGACGCCCGCCTGACCGCCGCCAGCGAAGCCGCCGCCGGCAAGGGCGTGTTTGGCGCGCCGACCTTCATCGTCGGCGACGACCTCTATTTCGGAAACGACCGGCTCGACTTCCTGCGCGAGCGCCTGGCCAGGGAGCCCGCCTGATGAAACCGCTCGCCATCGTCACCGGGGTCGGCCCCGGAACCGGCTCAGCCGTCGCCCGACGCCTCGCCGAGGGCGGCTACCGCGTCGCCCTTCTGGCCCGCACGGGGGAGCGGCTCGAAGCCCTGGCCGCCGAACTGTCCGACGCCGTCGCGGTCCCTTGCGATGTATCCGACGCTGCGGCGCTGCGGGACGCGGTCGCCGACCTCATCGCCCGCTTCGACGCTCCGAAGGTCGTCGTGCACAACGCCGTCGGCGGCGCCTTCGGCACGTTTCGGGATGTGACCGCCGAGACCCTCGAGCAGAACTTCCAGACCAATGTCATGGCTCTGTTCCACCTGGCCCGGGCCGCGACGCCCGCCATGCTGGAGGCCGGTGGCGGGTCGATCATCGTCACCGGCAACACCTCGGCCCTGCGGGGCAGGGCGAATTTCGCCGGCTTCGCCCCGACCAAGGCCGCCCAGCGGATTCTGGCCGAGTCCATGGCCCGCGACCTCGGCCCACAGGGTGTCCACGTGGCCTATTTGGTGATCGACGCGGTGATCGATGTCCCCTGGACCCGCGAGCGCTTCAAGGAGGCGCCGGACGACTTCTTCATCAAGCCGGCCGCCATCGCCGACGAGGTTTTCCATCTCGCCCACCAGGACCGTTCCGCCTGGAGCTTCCTGGCCGAGGTGCGGCCATTCCGGGAGACCTGGTGAGACGCCTCAGGGCGCGCCTTGCGGATATTGCGGCAGCCCGTCGTCCAGCTTCAGCCAGGCGAGTTTGCTCTCGGTGAAGATGTGAGCGGTGGGCGCGAGGCCCTCGGGCGCGTCGAAGGCGCCCAGGGCGACGCCGGCGAACGGAACGTCCTGGCGAAGCGCGAACACCACCGTCCCGCAGGTCGGACAGAAGCCGCGGTGCGAGCCCGGCGAAGACGGGTGCTGCGCCAGGGGGCCGGTGATGGTGAGACGGTCGCGGCCGTAGAGGGCGCGCGAGAAGAAGGGCTGGCCGGTCGTCCTCTGACAAAGCCGGCAATGGCAGAACCGCACATTGACCGGCTCGCCCTGCGCCGCGAAGCGCAGGCCCCCGCAGCGGCAGCCGCCCTCGCGGATCATGCCCGGCGGCCCTCCGCGGCATAGGCGCTGAGGCCGTCCACCAGATGGTCGAACATCAGCCGCATGCGGCGCGAGCCCTTCAGGTTCTCATGCATGGCCACCCAGATCTCCAGCTCGAAGTGGAAGGCGTTGGCCATCACCGGCACCAGGCCGTAGCGGCGCGCCAGCGCATGCTGGATGCAGCCGACGCCCAGCCCCGCCCGCACCGCCGCGCCCTGGGCGATATCGTTGTCCGAGCGGAAATCGAAGATGTCGCGGGTTATCTCGCGGCCCAGGTCCAGCCCAGCCAGGGCCTCGAGCTGCGGGCGGTGCCGGTCGAAGCCGATCACCGTGTGGCCGTGATGGTCGAGGTCGTCCATGCTGGTCGGCACGCCGCGCCGGTCGAGATAGCCCTGGGTGGCGTAGAAGCCGATGCCGGTGACGCCCACCTTGCGGGCGACCAGCGAGCCCTGGGTCGGGCGCACCATCCGCACCGCGATGTCGGCGTCCCGGCGCGACAGATCCTCGGCCTTGTTGGAGAGCACCAGCTCGATGGTGATGTCCGGGTGCTTGTCCTGGAATCCGGACAGGATATCCGGCAGCACCTCGGCGCCCATGATGTCGCTGACCGCGACCCGGACCACGCCCTTGGAGCTGTCCGCCGCGCCGGAGGCGTCGCGCACGGCGGCGGCCGCGCCACAGGCCATCTCCTCCAGGTGCGAGCGCATGCTCTCGGCGAGGTCGGTCGGCGTCAGGCCCCGCGGGCTGCGCAGGAACAGCGGCGCGCCCAGGCTCTGCTCTAGGGTCTCGATGTGGCGCCCCAGTGTGGGCTGGGTGAGCCCCCTCAGGCGGGCGGCGGCGGAAAAACTTCCGGCCTGCAGCACGGCGTGCAGGCTTTGGAACAGGTCCCAGGCGGGCTCAGAGTTCATACGTTTATGTATATCTGACCCAAGATAAAGCGCAATTCCGTTCAGCGCTAAGTGGGCCGATCCTTCCCAGCGTCAGATCAAGAGATGGAGCGGCCCCGTGAACACTCAAGCCCCCCTTGTCCTTATCCTCGGCGCCACAGGCTCGATCGGCGGCGAGGTCGCCCGCGCACTGCTGGCGCGTGGCTGGCGCGTGCGCGCCATGAACCGCAATCCCGATCGCGCCCGTGCTGAGGGCCCGGACGGCCTCGACTGGGTCCGCGGCGACGCCATGATCCCCGCCGACGTTGTCGCCGCCGCCGAGGGCGCGCGCATCATCGTCCATGCCGCCAACCCGCCCGGCTACGCGAACTGGGCCAAGCTGGTGCCCGGCATGCTGGACTCCTCCATCGCCGCGGCCCGGGCGACCGGGGCGCGCATCGTGCTGCCCGGCAATGTCTACAACTTCGGCCCAGACGCCTGGCCGCGCTTCACCGAGACCTCGCCGCAGAACCCGAAGACCCGCAAGGGCGCGATCCGGGTGGCGGCCGAGCGCCGGCTGGAGCAGTCGGGCGTGCGCAGCCTGATCGTCCGGGCCGGCGACTTCTTCGGCCCCCGCAGCGGCAGTTCCTGGCTGACCGAAGGCTGGGTGCAGAAGGGCAAGCCCCTGAAGGCCGTCACCCTGCCCGGCCCGGCCGAGATCACCCACGCCTGGGCCTATCTGCCGGACTTCGCCGAAAGCATCGTTCGCCTGGCGGAGCGCGAGGCCGACCTCCCGACCTTCGCGGTGTTCAACCACGGCGGCCACCAGCTGACCGGCGGCCAGATGGCCGACGCCCTGGATCGCATCGCTGGCCGCAAGCTCGCCCGCCGCAGCCTGCCATGGTTCGCCATGGCCGCCGCCTCGCCCTTCGTGGAGATGCTCCGCGAGATGCTGGAGATGCGCTACCTGTGGAACCACGAGGTGCTGCCCGACAACGCCAAGTTGGTCGCCACCCTGGGCGAAGAACCCCACACCCCGCTCGATCAAGCCCTTCAAATCGCCCTTCAGGGTCAAGGTTGCCTCGAAAAGCCCCACCAGAAGGCTGCTTGAGGCAAAAGATTCCCCAAAGGGGCGCTGGACACCGGCGCCCCTCGCGCACTACATGCCGCCCATGGTTGGCAAGACGCTTTACGACAAGATCTGGGACGCTCACGTCGTCGCTCAGCAGGACGGCGAGTCGATCCTCTATATCGACCTGCACCTCATCCACGAGGTCACCACGCCCCAAGCCTTCGCGGGCCTTCGCGCCAACGGCCGCAAGGTGCGCCGCCCCGACCGCACGCTTGCGGTAGCCGATCACAACATCCCGACCGAGGGCCAGGCCAAAGGCGTCGACGCCGTCACCGACGACGAGGCGCGCCTCCAGCTCCAGACCCTCGCCCGCAACGTCAAGGACGCGGGGATCGAGTTCTTCCCGATGGGCGACATCCGCAACGGCATCGTTCACGTGGTCGGTCCCGAGCAGGGCCGCACCCAACCGGGCATGACCATCGTCTGCGGCGACAGCCACACCTCGACCCACGGCGCCTTCGGGGCCCTGGCCCACGGCATCGGGACCTCCGAGGTCGAGCACGTCCTGGCCACCCAGACCCTGCGCCAGACCAAGGCCAAGAACCTGCGCGTCCTGATCGAGGGGACGCCGGCCCCCGGTGTCGGCGCCAAGGACTTCGCGCTGGCGGTGATCGGTGAGATCGGCACGGCGGGCGGCACCGGCTACGTGATCGAATACGCCGGCGACGCGGTCCGCGCGCTGTCGATGGAAGGCCGCATGACGCTCTGCAACCTGACCATCGAGGGCGGCGCCCGCGCCGGCCTGATCGCGCCGGATGAAACCACCTACGCCTATGTGATGGGCCGGGCCGCGGCGCCGAAGGGCGCGGCCTGGGAGATGGCGCTGTCCTATTGGAAGACGCTGCGCTCCGACGACGACGCGGTGTTCGACCGCGAGGTCCGCATCGACGCCTCGAAGATCGCGCCCCTGGTCACCTGGGGCACCAGCCCCGAGGACGTGATCCCGGTCACCGGCCAGGTGCCGGCGCCCGACAGCTTCGCCAGCCCGGACAAGCGGGCCTCGGCCGAACGCGCCCTCGACTATATGGGCCTGGCCGCGGGCCAGCCGATCAGCGAGGCGAGGATCGACGTGGTCTTCATCGGCTCCTGCACCAACAGCCGCATCGAGGATCTGCGCGCCGCCGCCAAGATCGCCGAGGGCCGCAAGGTCGCCGACCACGTCCGCGCGATGGTCGTGCCGGGCTCGGGCCTGGTGCGCGAGCAGGCCGAGCAGGAAGGCCTCGACTTGGTGTTCAAGGCCGCCGGCTTCGACTGGCGCGAGCCGGGCTGCTCCATGTGCCTGGGCATGAACCCCGACAAGCTGGCGCCGGGCGAGCGCTGCGCCTCGACCTCGAACCGCAACTTCGAGGGCCGCCAGGGCCGCGGCGGGCGCACCCACCTGATGAGCCCGGAAATGGCCGCCGCCGCCGCCATCGCCGGCCGCATCGCCGACGTCCGGGACTTCCTGCAATGATCACCGGCCTGGACCATGTGGCCCTGGTGGTCCGCGACCTCGACGTCGCCATGGCCGCCTATGGCGGGCTGCTGGGCCGCGAACCGGACTGGATCGGTCGCGCCGACGGGATACGTCAGGCCTGGTACCAGCTGCCCAACATGGCCCTCGACCTGATCGCGCCAGAGGGCGACGGGGCCTTCGCCGACCGAATCCGCGCCCATCTCGACGCCCACGGCGAGGGACTCTGGGCCGTCGCCTTCGCGACCGACGACCTGGCCGGCGACGCCAGGCTGATGTCGCGCCGCGGCCTGCCCACCACCGATCCCGCCAGCCTTCGCACCACGTCGCACGAGGGCGACTATCGCGAGTGGACCGTGGCCAGTCTCGACGCCACGGCGACCGCAGGCGTGCGCCTGCTGCTGGTCGGGCCGGCCGCCAAGGCGTGGACAGCCGCGCCGACCCCGGCCGGCGGCGTCTCCGAGCTCGACCACATCGTCATCCGCACCACCAACTGCGACCGCTCGCTCGGCGTCTATGGCGCAAAGCTTGGGCTCGACCTACGGCTGGACCGCTCCAACGAGAGCTGGGGCGTGCGCCAGCTATTCTTCCGCTGCGGCTCGGCCGTGGTGGAGTTCGGCGCCAGCCTGAAGACGCCGGTCTCCGACGACCCCGACGGGTTCGGCGGCATGGCTTGGCGCGTGCTCGACGCCGACGCCGCCCAGGCCCGCCTGTTCGCCGCCGGCTTCGACGTCTCCGAGGTCCGAACCGGCCGCAAGCCCGGCACCCGGGTCTTCACCCTGCGCACCGGCGTTCCCGGCGGCCCGGCCCTCGTTATCCAGCAGAACGCCGAAACGGCGGGAGCGATCTGATGCAAGCCTTCACCAAGCTCGATGCGCGCGCGGCGCCGCTGCCGCTGGCCAACATCGACACCGACCAGATCATCCCCAAGCAGTTCCTGAAGACCGTCGAGCGCGAGGGACTGAGCAAGGGCCTGTTCTATGACTTCCGCTTCGACGAGGCGGGCAAGGAGAAGACCGACTTCGTGCTGAACCGCCCGGAGTACAAGGGCGCGGGCGTCCTGGTGACCGGCGACAATTTCGGCTGCGGTTCGAGCCGCGAGCACGCGCCCTGGGCGCTGATGGACTTCGGCATCCAGGCGGTGATCGCCACCAGCTTCGCCGACATCTTCTACAACAACTGCTTCCAGAACGGCCTGCTGCCGGTGGTGCTGAAGGCCGACGAGGTCCAGGCCCTGATGGACGAGGCCAAGGGCGGCAACCACCTGGTGACCGTCGACCTGGAGGCCCAGAAGGTGGTCTCGCCCTCGGGCAAGACCTTCGCCTTCCAGATCGATCCGACCCGCAAGGCCAAGATGCTGAAGGGCCTCGACGCGATCGGCGAGACCCTGCAGGCCGCCGTCGACATCGACGTCTTCGAGAGCAAGCGCGCGCTCTCCCAGCCCTGGCTCGAGGACGCATGACCCTGATCATCGCCGGCACGGTCCGCGTCCCGCCGGAGAACCTGGCCCGCTTCAGGCCGCACATGCTGGCCATGCTGACCGCCAGACGGGCAGAGGATGGCTGCCACGAATATTCCTACGCCGAGGACGTGGCGGAGCCGGGCCTGATCCGGGTCTACGAGGCCTGGCGCGACCAGGCCGCGCTCGACGCCCATTTCCAGACGCCGCACATGGCGGAATGGCGAAGCCAGTGGCCGAACTTCGGGGTTTCCGACCGGCGCCTCTTCGCCTACGAGACCGCTTCCGAGCGCCAACTCTAGTTCCAGGGCCCGCCCATGACCGACCTTCTCCTCCTGCCCGGCGACGGGATCGGACCGGAAGTCACCGCCCAGGTGCGCCGCGTGGCGCAGGCTCTGACGCCGGATCTCGCCATCGAAGAGCGCCTGTTTGGCGGCTGCGCCTATGACGCCGAGGGAACCCCCCTGTCGGACGAGACCCTGGCGCTCGCCAAGGCCTCCCAGGCCGTGTTGATGGGCGCGGTCGGCGGCCCCAAGTGGGACGGCAAGACCCCGCGCGACAAGCGGCCGGAGGCGGGACTTCTCGCCCTGCGCACCGGCATGGAGGTGTTCGCCAACCTGCGGCCGGCCCTCTGCTTCGAGGCCCTGGCCGACGCGTCGAGCCTGAAGCGCGAACTGGTCGAAGGCCTCGACCTGATGATCGTCCGCGAGCTGACCGGCGGGGTCTATTTCGGCCAGCCGCGCTTCATTGAGGACCTGCCGGACGGCGGCAAGCGCGCGGTCGACACCCAGGTCTACACGACCGCCGAGATCGAACGCGTGGCGCGGGTGGCCTTCGAGCTGGCCCGCGGCCGCCGCAACACCGTCCACTCGGCGGAGAAGTCCAACGTCATGGAGACGGGCCTGCTTTGGCGTCAGACCGTCACCGCCCTGCACGAGCGCGAGTATCCGGACGTGCAGCTGGTCCACATCCTGGCCGATGTCGCCGCCATGCGGCTGGTCAAGTCGCCCAAGCAGTTCGACGTCCTGCTGACCGACAATCTCTTCGGCGACATCCTGTCGGACGAGGCTTCGGAACTGACCGGCTCGCTCGGCATGCTGCCTTCGGCGGCGCTCGGCGCCCCCGGCAAGCCTGGCCTCTACGAGCCGATCCATGGCTCGGCGCCGGACATCGCCGGGCTGGGACTCGCCAATCCGCTGGCCGCGATCCTGTCCTTCGAAATGGCCCTGCGCTGGTCGCTGGGCCGGGCCGAGGCGGCTGACCGGCTGCAGGCGGCGGTGACGACGGCGCTGGCGAACGGTGCGCGCACCCGCGATCTTGGCGGCTCGCTCTCGACCGGGCAGATGGGCGACGCTGTGCTGGCGGCGCTCTAGAGCCGTCGGTACTCCATCGTCGAACCGTCCTTGAGCTTGCCCTTCAAGCCGCTCCAGACACCTGCCTCGTCATAGAGGTCGTCGATCTCCGCCTCGCCGCGCACCGCCCATTGGCGCGCGCCGATGCGCGTGGCAGTGACCTTCAACATCTTCCCCTCCTGCGGATTGAACAGGGGTCCCGCGAAGGCGGCCGAGTTCCAGTGGGTCAGGGGCGAGGCGTCCGAGGGCGCCACGATTCGGCTCCTTGCGGTCTCGATGGCCACGCCCCCCGCGCCCCGCCGGGCGCTCACCTTCTGGGCCCGGCCATTGGCGTCGGTGATGGTCTCCAGGCTCGCGAAGCGCCCGCCCGTCCACCGCTCGACCGCTTGATGTCGATAGCGATAGGCGACGATCGGCCCGAGCTTAACCGCCATCTCGACTTGGGTGGTCACGACCGGTGAGCCGACCTCGCCTGAGAAGACCATGTGATGCTCGCCGACCTTCGCCCCGTTGCGGAACACCGCGAAGCCCAGGCGGCGGCCGGCCGGTTCCGCCGACCTGGCAGGCGCGGCGATCAGAGCCAGACCGCCCGCCAGCAGGCCACGCCGTGAGATGAGATCCATGCCGCCTCCAGTCCCCCGACCCGCGCGATAGGTACGCGGGACGGCGGCGTCCGGATGCAGGCCTAGAGTTCTACCCGCCAGGTCTCGCCCACCAGCGGCACGCCGATCTGCATGTGCGGCTTCCGGGCGACCAGCTCGAAACCCGCCGCCGCATAGATCCCGCGCGCCACCGTAAGAATCGACTGGGTCCAGAGCGTGACCTCGGCGTAGCCGCTGGCCCTGGCGAAAGCGACGCACTCGCCGACCAGGCGCTTGCCCAGCCCAAGGCCGCGCGCCGACGGCTCTAGCAGCAGCAGGCGCAGCTTGGCCTCGCGCGGCTTGTCGCCCTTGACCAGGAAGATCGAGCCCAGGCGCACGCCGGCGCGCTCGGCGATCCAGCAGCGCTCGCGGACCGGGTCGAACTGCTCGATGAAGTCGGCGCAGATTCGCGCCACAAGGGCCTCGAACCGCTCGTCCCAACCATATTCTCGAGCATAGAGCTCGCCGTGGCGCTGCGTGACCCAGCCCATGTCGCCGACCGTGTGCGGCCGCAGAACCACCTCTCCGACGCCGGGAGCCCCCAGCAGGGCCTCGACCCGGCCCATGGCCGAGGTCAGCTCCTCGCGCTGGGCGGCGGACAGAGCCCCGATCATGCCCTCGACCGCGTCCTCCGCGACCCGCCGCAGCTCCTCATAGGCCGCGCGCCCCTTGTCGTTCAAGGCGATGGTGACACTTCGTCCGTCATCGGATGATCTGGCCCGATCGGTCAGCCCTTCGCGGTCGAAGCGCTGTCTCTTATACACATCTGACGCTGCCGACGATATGCAGTGTGTAG
>CAMFIW010000063.1 GCA_945952355.1 uncultured Phenylobacterium sp.
CCTCGAGGGGCATCGAATAGGCCTTGGCCCGGACTTTCGCCTTCAGGTCAATCGCGCCGTCGCTCATCTGGTCCTCCGTGTCCGCGCCATCGGCCAAGCGCGGCTATCTTATCAGTGTTCAGAAAGTGCCGAATTCGGGCCCGGCTGGCAACCCGTGCTCGATGACACTTGCGTCATTTTTGGGGATAGCGACGAGTTTTTCTGCGCTGACGTGGCCCGCTTGCCATGCTCTACCTGCATTCGAACAAACGTTTGACCGGAGCGACCATGGCCGCCGACGCGCTTTTCCGTCCCTTCTCCTTCAAGGGCCTGAACCTCAAGAACCGGGTGGTGATGGCCCCCATGACCCGTTCGTTCTCGCCGGGCGGCGTGGCGACGGAGGAGGTTGCGCAATATTACAAGCGCCGGGCGGCCAACGAAGTCGGTCTGATCGTTTCGGAAGGCACTGGGGTGGGGCGGCCGGCCTCGCTCAACGACAAGAACATTCCGCGCTTCCACGGCGAGACCGAGCTCGCGGCCTGGAAGCGGGTGATCGACGCCGTGCACGAGGCGGGCGGCGTGATGGCGCCGCAGCTCTGGCACGTCGGCGCGGTGCGCACGCGCGATCCGGACTGGGCGCCGCCCGGGCCCTACGACAGCCCCTCGGGTTATTCGAGCCCCGGCAAGAAGTTCGGCGAGGGCATGAGCGACGCGGACGTCGCCGACGCGATCGACGCCTTCGCCCAGGCGGCCGCCCACGCCAAGGCGCTCGGCTTCGAGGCCGTCGAGCTGCACGGCGCCCACGGCTACCTGATCGACCAGTTCTTCTGGGACGGCACGAACCTGCGCGAGGACGCGTATGGCTCGAAGGGCCTGCCGGGCCGCGCGCGCTTCGCCGCCGACATCCTGAAGGCGGTGCGCAAGGCGGTGGGACCGGATTATCCGGTGATCATCCGCATCAGCCAGTGGAAGCAGCAGGACTTCACGGTGAAGCTGGCCCACGACCCGAAGGCGCTGGAGGCCTGGCTGACCGCCCTGACCGACGCCGGCGCCGACATCCTGCACTGCTCGCAGCGGCGGTTCTGGGAGCCGGAGTTCGAGGGCTCGGACCTGAACTTCGCCGGCTGGGCCAAGAAGCTGACCGGCGCGCCGACCATCACCGTGGGTTCGGTGGGCCTGTCAGGCGAGTTCGTGGCGGCCATGGGCGGGGAGGGCTCCAAGCCCGCCTCGATCGACGAGCTGCTGCGCCGGCTGGAGCGGGACGAGTTCGACCTGGTGGCCGTGGGCCGCGCCCTGCTGCAGGACCCAGAGTGGGTGGTGAAGATCCGCGAGGGCCGCAACGACGAGCTGAAGAACTTCGAGCGCGCCGCGATGGGGGTGCTGTTCTAGGCGGGCCGAGCGCGCCGCAGGGCGCCGGGCGTCAGATTGGCGACGCGCAGGACCGCGCGGCTCATGTGGGCCTGGTCGGCGAAGCCGCAGTCGAAGGCGACAGCGCTGAGCGGCGCGTCGGTGCGCAACAGCGCGTCGATGGCGTGCTGAGCGCGCTGGGCCAGGCGGTAGGCGGCCGGGGTCACCCCGAACACCTGACGAAAGCCGCGGCTGACGCTGCCGAGATGCAGGCCGGTCCCACGCGCCCAGGCCGACAGGCAGAGGGCGGGGTCGGCGCGCAGGGCCTGGGCCAGCAGATCGGGCCAGTCGGCGGGGCTCGCGGGCTTGGCCTCGACCTCGTCCATCAGGGTCTCGACGGCGTCGGCGATGTCGCGCTCGGCGAGGCGCGCCAGGCGGTCGGGGTCGGCGACGCGGCCCAGGGCCGGCGCCGACCAGAAGAGCGGCAGGGGCAGGACCAGCACCTCGGCGCCGGCGCGGTCGAAGCGGTCCAGGTGATGTTCGCAGGCGCGGTGCAGGACCACGTCGCCCGGCTCGCAGCGATGGCGGCCGGTGTCGCCGGCCTCGACATAGCCGCCGCTCAGCACGATGGCGGCGAAGGCCTCGTCGTGGCGATGGCGGGGCAGGTTCTCGCTCGGCGCGTGGCGCATGCGGCCGGCCTCGGCCGGGCGGGCGGCGGCGTCGGGGAGTGAAGTTGGTTCAAGACCGGCCATGCCCCTCCCACCTAAGACGCAGCCTCGTTGGGTTCAAATGAGGTTGCTGTAATGCGCACGGGCTCGGTCAGTCTGGCGGTCCTGGTTCTGGCGATGGGAGGCGGCGCCGAGGCGGCCCCCGTGGCCCAGACGGTCGAGGCGGTGCTCGCCGCCAACCACGCGGCGGTGGGCCAGGTCCCGGCCAAGGGGACGGCCGAATATCGCTGGACCTATGCCGGATCGGGCCTGACCGGGACGGCGACCCACACGTCCGACGTCGCGACCGGCGCCTATGTGGACAGCCTGAACGCCGGGGTGCTGTCGACCGGCGAGGGCTTCGACGGCAAGACGCCGTGGATGCGCGACATCTCCGGGGCGAACACCTCGCAGGAGGGCGGCGACCGGGTGATCGTGGCGACTAACACCGCCTATCGCGACGCGAACCTGTGGTGGCGGGCCGACCGCGGCGGCGCCCAGGTGGAGTATCTGGGCCGCGAGCCGCTGGACGGGGTTTCGACGGACCACATCGCGGTGACGCCGAGGGGCGGGCGGCGGTTCGAGGCCTGGTTCGACGCCGACAGCCACCTGCTGCTGCGCACCGCCGAGCCGAAGATGTTCTTCAAGACCCGCGTCTTCTACGCCGACTACCGGCGCGAGGGGACGGTGATGGTCGCCCATACGGTGACGTCGGACCCCGGTACGGGCGAGGCGAGCTACGACCACCTGAAGCTGGAGACGCTGACCTTCGGGCCGGCCAGGCCGCTCAGCGCCTATGCGCGGCCGACCGTGGCGCCGACCGGGGCGAGCCTGGCGGGCGGGGCCTCGAGCCTGACGGTCCCGTTCCGGCTGCTGAACAACCACATCTATGTCCAGGCCAAGGTGAACGGCAAAGGCCCCTACACCTTCATCGTCGACACCGGCGGCCACAACCTGCTCTCGCCGCGGATCGTGGCCGAGGCCGGCCTGCGCAAGGTGGGCGAGATCGCCATGTCGGGGGCGGGCGACAAGACCTCGTCCGGAGGTTTCGCCGAGGGGGCCAATATCGAGGTGGGCGAGGGCGTGAAGCTGGCCGACCAGGTCGCCTTCGTGACCGAGATCTACCGGCCGGAGATCGAGGGCATTCCGGTCGATGGCATGGTCGGCTTCGAGTTGTTCCGGCGGATGGCGGTGACCATCGACTACGGCGCCCAGACCCTGACCTTCACCGATCCGGCGAAGTTCGCGGCGCCGGCGGACGCCGGGGCGGCGATCCCGTTCAAGTTCTACGACCACCTGCCGTTCGTGGCGGGCTTCCTCGACGACATCCCGGCCAATTTCGACATCGACAGCGGCTCGCGTTCGGAGATGGACATCACCGGCCCGACGGTGGCGAAGCACGGGTTGAAAGCGCGGTTCTCCAAGGGTGTCTCGGCCATCACCGGCTGGGGCGTGGGCGGGCCGTCGCGGTCCTATACCGTGCGCCTGCCGTCGGTGACCCTGGGCCACGTGAAGGTCGACGGCCCCACCGCGGGCCTGTCGGAGGACAAGGGCGGCTCGATGAGCGACGGCAACTACCAGGCCAATATCGGCTCGGGGTTCCTGAAGCGGTTCGTGGTGACCTTCGACTACGCCCACCAGCGCATGTGGCTGAAGCCGATCGCGCCCACGCCGGTCGACGCCGGGCGGTTCGACCGCTCGGGCATGTGGATCAACGCCGACAAGGGCGGCTACGAGGTCACCGCGGTCTCGGCGGGCGGACCGGCGGACGAGGCGGGGTTGAAGGCCGGCGACGTGATCGTCAGCCTCGACGGGCAGCCGGCCGTGGCCGAGAAGCTGTCGGACGCGCGCATCCTGCTGCGGGCGCGGCCGGCGGGCTCGAAGATCGAGGCCCAGGTGCGCCGCGACGGCGCCGAGCGCACCGTGGCGATCACCCTGCGCGACCAGATCTAGCGCGGAGCCTCGTAGCGGACCGCGTCGTTGTCGCGGGCGGCCAAGCTCATGACCGCTCATCCCCGCCTTCGCGGGGATGAGCGGAAGGGGGGCGGATTCGCGGCCCCAAGAGATCAGGCATTGAAGTTCAGCTTGAGGCCGGGGCGGGGCCACTTGGCCTTGAAGAGCTTGCCGGTGGCCGAGCAGGTGACCCACGCGGTGGTCATGTCCGGGCCGCCGAAGCAGATGTTGGTCACGATCAGGTCGGGGAAGGCGTAGTGCTCGAACTGGCCGGAGGGCTGGATGGCGGTGATGCCGCCATTGATGATGGTGGCCACGCAGACGCGGCCGTCGGCCTCGACCGCCAGGCTGTCGAACAGCTGGTAGCCCGGCATGTTGGCCACGACATTGCCCGGCGCGAAGCCGGCCGGCGGGGCGAGCTCACCGGGCTTGGCGACATCGAACGACCAGAGCCGGCCGAGCTGGGTGTCGGCCAGGTAGACCGTCTTCTCGTCGGGGCTGAGGCCGATGCCGTTGGGCGAGATCAGGTGGTCGCGCTGGCGGCTGATGTGGGAGCCGTCGGTCTTGGCGTAGTAGATCCCGCCGAACTTGCGGCCCTCGGGCGTCGAGCAGCCGTGGTCGGAGAACCAGAAGCCGCCCTGCTTGTCGAAGACGATGTCGTTGGGGCCGACCAGCTTCTTGCCGTCGCACTCGGTGTAGAGGGTCTTCAGCTCGCCGGTCTTGAGGTCGAAGCGCTGGATGTAGCCGCCGGTATGGCTGGGCGGGGTGGGGCCGGGGATGGTCATCCCCTGGTTCTCCAGCCACTCGAACGAGCCGCCGTTGTTGGTGATGTAGATGGCGCCGTCCGGGCCGATAGCCGCGCCGTTCGGGCCGCCGCCGGTCTCGACCACGATCTCCTTGGAGCCGTCCGGCTTCACGCGGGTGAGGGTCTGGCGCTTGATCTCGGTCAGGATCACCGAGCCGTCGTTCATGGCGATGGGGCCTTCCGGAAACTGGAAGCCCTCGGCGATCAGCTGCATGTCCATGGCGCGTATCCCTCCCATTCGGCCGGTCGATCCGGCTCTCGGCGGGCGGCACTATGGCCGATCCTACCCCAAGGGAAACAAGCGGATTCCGTAAACCGGGCGCGGATTCCTCAGCGCCGCTCCAGCACCCGGATGGTGAAGGGATGGTCGTCGCCCTCGCCGGCCGGATAGGCCTTGGCGCGCACCTGCGTCCACTTGCTTTCGTCGAAGCCCTTCAAGACCACGTCGCCTTCGATCTCGGCGTCGATGTCGGTGATGTAGATGCGGCGGGCGCGGGCCAGGGCCAGCTCGAACAGCGAGGCGCCGCCGATCACGCAGATCTCGTCGCGGCCATCGTCCTCGGCCTGCTCGCGGGCGATCTCGACGGCCTCCGAGATCTCCTCGCAGACCACGCAGCCCTTGGGCTCGAACGAGCCGTCGCGGGAGAGCACGATGTTGGTGCGGCCGACCAGCGGGCGCTTGGGCAGGCTCTCCCAGGTCTTGCGGCCCATGATCACCGGCTTGCCCATGGTCACGGCGCGGAAGTTGGCGAGGTCGGTCTTCAGCCGCCAGGGCAGGGTCCCATCGCGGCCGATGACGCCGTTGCGGGCGCGGGCGATCGGGCCCGCGGCGAGGATCACTTGGCTCATGGAGCTATTTTAGCCTGACTCGGCGGGCCGTCAGACGGCGATCGGCGCGGCGATCTTGTCGTGGGCCTTGTAGCCGCGGATCTTGAAATCCTCGTAGTCGAAGCCGAACAGGTCGGTCTTGTCGGCGATCTCGAGGGTTGGGAAGGGCAGGGGCTCGCGCGCGAGCTGCTCGCGGGCCTGGTCCACGTGGTTCAGATAGAGGTGAGCGTCGCCCAGGGTGTGAACGAAGTCGCCGGGCTGGAGACCGACCGCCTTGGCCATCATCGCCGTCAGCAGGGCGTAGGAGGCGATGTTGAAGGGCACGCCCAGGAAGACGTCCGCCGAACGCTGGTAGAGCTGGCAGCTCAGCTTGCCGTCGGCGACGAAGAACTGGAACAGGCAGTGGCAGGGTGGCAGGGCCATGTCGTCGACATCTGCCGGGTTCCAGGCCGAGACGATGTGGCGGCGGCTGTCGGGGTTCTTCTTCAGGCTTTCGACCACATTGGCGATCTGGTCGATCACCCGACCGTCGGGCGTGGCCCAGGAGCGCCACTGCTTGCCGTAGACCGGGCCGAGCTCGCCGTCGGCGTCGGCCCATTCGTCCCAGATGCTGACGCCGCGATCCTGCAGCCACTTCACGTTGGTGTCGCCGCGCAGGAACCAGAGCAGTTCCAGGACGATCGACTTCCTGTGCAGCTTCTTGGTGGTCAGCAGAGGGAAGCCCCGGGCGAGGTCGAAGCGCATCTGGCGCCCGAAGACGCTCAGCGTGCCGGTGCCCGTGCGGTCGCCGCGCTGGACGCCGTGGTCCAGAATGTCGCGCAGCAGGTCGAGATACTGCCGCTCGGGATGGGCGGCGAGCGGCTCAGGCCGCAGGATGCGCGCTGGGGCGTTCATGCGCCCGAGGGTAAGGCGGCGCGGCTGATTCGCCCATGCGGCGGGCAGGATTGTCCCCGGGTTCCACATGGCGAGCGGAAGACCGCACCTGTTAGGTGCGCCGCATCAATTTCCTCGACGTGAGGGTGCGTTTCTGGTTTGGGATTTCCAAACGCTTAATTTCCGAGGTTCAGTTCATGTTCGTGACCGCTCTGGCCGCTGGCCTGCTGATGTTCGCCGACGCCACCCCGGCCGCCCAATCCCAGGCTCCCGCCGCCGAAGCCAAGCCCGCCATGCAGAAGGTCTGCACCAAGGTGCGCTCGACCGACAGCAATATGCCGCGCACCACCTGCAAGATGGTTCCGGTGAAGACCGAAGAGGTCGCCAAGGCCGCCGACGACGCGCAAAAGCCCGCGTCGGAGTGACGCGGGGCCGTTAAGGGCCTGCGATCAAACCTTAAGCAGGGCGGGCGATTTCGCCCGCCAAAGCATCATTCGCGGGCGAACCATGCTCGCGGAGGCGACGAATCTTGTCGCGAGTGGTCGTCGAATGTCACATAACGTGGCTATTCGTTAACACTTGAGGTTCGTCCTTCCATGTTCGTGACCGCTCTGGCCGCCGGCCTTGTGATGTTCGCCGACGCCACCCCGGCCGCGCCGGCCGCCGCCAAGCCCGCGATGGAGCGGGTCTGCACCAAGACCAAGCAGGACAACACCAACATCCCGAAGGTGAGCTGCTACATGAAGGCGGTGAAGCCCGCCGTCGCGCCCACCGAAGTCGCCAAGGTCGGCGAGACCGCCGACGCCTCGACCACCCACTAGCCTGCCATCGGGCCGACCGGGGGGCCGGCCCGACCCCCTCACCCCGAGAAGCCGCCGCCGCCTAGGAACGCCAGTTCCTCGACGGGCGAGTCGCGCCCCAATGCTGCGTTGCGGTGCGGAAAGCGGCCGAACCGGGCGATGATGTCCCGGTGGATCTGCGCCCATTTCAGCGTGTTCGTGTCGCCGGCCTCGTCGCGCAGGCGCTCGCATAGCCGCAAGCACTCGTCCTGGTCGGCCATGTCCTCCGCGTGCTCGAACGGCAGGTAGAAGAAGGGACGCAGGTCGGGGTCGTGCGCCAAATCGTGGCCGCGCGCGACCGCCTGGCGCGCGAAGGCGAGCGCCTTGCCGTCGGTGGCGAACTGGTGAGCCGAACCGCGATAGAGATTGCGCGGAAACTGGTCGAGCAACAGCAGGAGGGCGAGCGCCCCTTCGGGATCGCCAATCCAGGCGTCGTACTCGCCGCGCGCCGCGGCGTGATGGGTCGGCTCGTACTTCAGCCGGATGGCGTCGTCGAAGCCGCCGGACTTGGCGAACCACTTCTTGGGGCCGGCGGCGCGCCAGAACTGGGTGATGTCGTTGGGATTGGCGGGCATCGGATCTCCGGCGGGTGATGCGACCAGGTCGGCTGCCCACCACGTTTCGTTCAAGCTGGGTTCAGTTTGCAAGGCGCAAACCTGCGGACAAGAGGGCGAGCAACCCGCCCGCGTCCGCAAGGGCCGGGCCCATCGAGTATGACCATGAAGACGGTGATGACAGGCGCACTGGCGCTGGCCCTGATGGCCGGGACGGCGGGCGCGGCCCTGGCCCAGGAAGGCCCGGCGGGCGATCACGACCGCTGGCACGACGCCGGCGAGCGGCCCCGGCCGCCCCAACGGAGCGAGGCGCCTCGGCCGCCTCCCCCGCAACAACCTCCGCCGCAGCACGCGCCTCGCGCGGACACGCCGCATCCGCAGGCCCAGGCCCAGGCGCCGGCCCAGTCCGGCCCCGGGGGGTGGCAACGTGGTCCCGACGGTCGCACCTGGCGCGGCGCGCCGCCGAACGGAAGCCCGCCAGCGGGCGATCGGGGCCAGGGCTGGCGGCAGCCTCCGCCCCAGCAGGCCAATCCGCCGCCACAGGCCGCGCCGGACCGGCGCCCGAGCGGCGAGCGGCGTGACGACGGCCGGCGTCCGCCACCCGACGCGCGTTGGGATCGCGACCAGGATCGTCGCGGCTGGGATCGCGGCCGGCAGGACTGGGATCGCGACCATCGCGGCTGGGACCGGGATCGCCCGCGCTACGATCCGCGCGACTACCCCCGCAGCTTCCGCAGCGACCATCGCTATCGCACCTACATCTATCGTCCGCCGCCGGGCTTCTACGTCCGCAGCTGGGTGTTCGGCGACATCCTGCCGCGCGCCTGGTGGACGCCCAACTATCGGCTGAACAGCTGGTGGGACTACGGCCTGCCCATCCCGCCGATCGGCTACGAGTGGGTCCGCGTCGGCGCCGACGCCCTTCTGGTGGACATGTATTCCGGGCGCGTCGTGCAGGTGGTCTACGACGTCTTCTGGTGATCGCGCTCTCCCGCAAGGGAGGGGTTCGGCGGCGCGAGCCGTCCGGGCGGGGAAGGCCTTGGACTATTCCCAGTGGCCGGGCTTCCCCGCCCAACCTGCCGAATTCACGGCGATCCCGCCGTCGGGCGCCGGGGCGGACGCTTGACGTCCGCGCAATTTTCCCCTCCATAGCGCGGCCTTTGCTGCGGCGCCGTTGCGCGGTTCCGCGGCGTACTTGTCCTCAGGAGAAATGATCATGCGCGTCTACTATGATCGCGACGCCGACCTCGCCCGCATCCTGGACAAGAAGATCGCCATCGTAGGCTATGGCTCCCAGGGGCGCGCGCACGCGCTCAACCTCGTGGATTCGGGCGTGAAGAACGTGGCCGTGGCGCTGCGTCCCGATTCCGCGACGGCGAAGAAGGTGGAGGCCGACGGCCTGAAGGTCATGTCGGTGGCCGAAGCGGCGAAGTGGGCCGACGCCATCATGGTGCTGGCGCCCGACGAGCTGCAGCGCGGCATCTACGCCAACGAGATCGCCCCCAACATCCGTGACGGCGCGGCCCTGCTGTTCGCCCACGGCCTGAACGTGCACTTCAACCTGATCGAGCCCAAGAGCACGATCGACGTGCTGATGGTGGCGCCCAAGGGCCCCGGCCACACCGTGCGCGGCGAATACCAGAAGGGCGGCGGCGTGCCGTGCCTGATCGCCATCC
>CAMFIW010000064.1 GCA_945952355.1 uncultured Phenylobacterium sp.
AGGCCAACCTGCACACCTTGGACCTGACCAAGGCACAAGCCCGGGCTTGACCTCTTTGCCCCCTCTCCGCTCGCGGGGAGGGGGTCGGGGCGAGGGGCTTCGCCGCATTCGGGCGAAGGACGCCATGGCGTCGAGCGCGACCCTCCGCGCTTCCCCTCACCCCGTCCGGCCCCTCCAGGCCGGACGGGGTCGCCACCCCGCCCCGTGACCTGACTAAACATTGATAAGTTCGGGATTTTGCCGGATACCTGCCGCGAGGGAACAGGGGACCGCAGGCCATGGCGCTTGAGCATTTCGACGTGGTGATCGTGGGCGCGGGCCTATCCGGCGTCGGCGCGGGCCACCACCTGCAGGCCAACTGCCCCGACCGATCCTACGTTATCCTCGAAGGCCGCGACGCGATCGGCGGCACCTGGGACCTGTTCCGCTATCCCGGCATCCGCTCCGACAGCGACATGTACACCCTGGGCTACGCCTTCAAGCCGTGGACGAAGGCCAAGGCCATCGCCGACGGTCCCTCGATCCTGTCCTATGTGCGCGAGACCGCGAGCGAGGAGGGCATCGACCGCCACATCCGCTTCGGCCACCAGGTGAAGTCGGCCTCATGGTCCACCGAGGATGCGCTCTGGACCGTGGAGACGGTGGCGAACGGCAAGCCGGCCAGCTTCACCTGCGCCTTCCTGTTCCTCTGCGGCGGCTACTACAATTACGAGGCCGGCTATACGCCCGACTTCGCCGGGACCGACGCCTTCGAAGGCAGGATCGTCCATCCCCAGAAGTGGCCGGAAGACCTCGACTACGCCGGCAAGAAGGTGGTGGTGATCGGCTCGGGCGCCACGGCGGTGACCCTGGTGCCGGAAATGGCCAAGACCGCGGCCCACGTCACCATGCTGCAGCGCTCGCCCACCTACATGGCCTCGCGCCCGGCCGAGGACGCCTTCGCCAACAAGCTGCGCGAGGTCCTGCCGGCCAAGCTAGCCTATTCGATCATCCGTTGGCGGAACGTCCTGTTCGGCATGTACTTCTTCAACGTCGCCCGCAAGAAGCCCGAGGCGGTCAAGGAGCGGCTGATCGGCATGGTCCGCGACCAGCTCGGCCCCGACTACGACGTCGAGACCCATTTCACCCCCCGCTACAATCCGTGGGACCAGCGCCTGTGCCTGGTGCCGGACAACGACATGTTCGCGGCGATCAAGGACGGCTCGGCCTCGGTGGTCACCGACCAGATCGAGACCTTCACCGGCAAGGGCCTGAAGCTGAAGTCGGGCGGCGAACTTCCGGCCGATGTCGTGGTCACCGCCACCGGCCTGAACCTCCAGGTCTGGAACGGCCTGTCGCTCACCGTCGACGGCCGCAAGGTCGAGCCGGCCAAGACGCTCAGCTACAAGGGCATGATGTATTCCGACGTGCCGAACATGGCCTCGTCCTTCGGCTACACCAATGCGTCCTGGACGCTGAAGTGCGACCTGACCTGCGAGTATGTCTGCCGCATCCTGAACCACCTGAAGAAGACCGGCCTGCGCCAGGCCACCCCGCGCAACACCGACCACTCGGTGACCGAGGAGCCCTGGCTCGACTTCTCGTCCGGCTACGTCCAGCGCTCCATCGGCGCCTTCCCCAAGCAGGGCTCCAAGGCCCCCTGGAAGCTCGACCAGAACTACGCGCTCGACCTCATGAACCTGCGCTTCGCCAAGGTCGAAGACGGCGTCATGGCCTTCACCAACCCGAAGACCGCCGCCACCAGGGCCCCTGCGAAGGAAGCCGCCTGACGGCGAAACCACGAACCACACGAACCCACACGAACGGCCAAACCGGCGAGGTCAGCGCCGCCCGATCGTCGTGAAGGCTGGCCACGGAAAACGCGGAAAGCACGGACGGCGCAGCAGCCACCCCGCGCGAAGCGCGATCAAACCGAACTCCCGCCTCCCTGAACCCCGTTCGTGTTCTTCGTGGTCCAATTCTTCGGGCGCTTCCGACGCGTCGAGGCCGCAAGTCGAGACCACGAAAAACACGAACGATTTGCCTGACGCTCAGTGGATCGATTGACGGCGCGCCAGGCGCGCTCTTGTCCGTGTCCGTCCGTGTTTTCCGTAGCTGACCTTCACGACGGTCGGGCGGCGCTGACCTCGCCGGTTTGGCCGTTCGTGTGGTTCGTGGTCCCGCGAAGCGGCTCTTACGCCGTTACCGCCGCCTCGATGACCACCTCGGTCTTCACCGAATTGGCGATGAAGCACTGCTCATGCGCCTCATGGTGCAGGCGATCCAGTTCGGCGGCCGTCGGAACCGCTCCCTGCCATTCGATCCGGGGCCGAAGCGTGACCCGCGTCACCGCCATCCGGTCCGGCGCGATCTCCGCCATGATCCCCTCGGCGTCGTCCGCATAGCGGGTGGCGACGAAGCCCGCGAGCCGCGCTCGGTGCAGGAAGGTCAGCATGTGGCAGTTCGAAAGCGCTGCGACGAACATCTCCTCCGGGTCCACCGCCGAGGCGTCCGCCCACTTGCCCACCACGTGCGGCGAGGCCGACGCCGGCAGGGTCACGCCGCCGTCGAAGGCGATCTCGTGCGCGCGGCTGTAGCGGCCCTTGGCGAAATCCTCTCCGTCCTTCAGCGTCCAGAGCACGGACGCCACGTACTTCGCCATTAGATCGCCTCCGGCGATTGGGCCATCAGAACGCCTCCGCGGGCAGCCCCATCATCAGTTCCGAGCCCGAGGTGAGCTTGGCCAGGTGCGACTGGGCGTCCGGCAGTATGCGCTGCAGGTAGTAGCGGCCAAGGGCCAGTTTGGTCTCGTAGAAGGGATCGGTGTCGCCGGCCGCGATCTTGGCGAGCGCCACCTTGGCCATCATCGCCCACATGTAGGCGAGCGCCGTCAGGCCGAAGAGGTGCATGTAGTCGGTCGAGGCCGCGCCTGCATTGTCGGGGTTCGACAGCCCGTTCTGCATCAGCCAGAAGGTGCCGTCCTGCAGCTTGGCCTTGGCGTCGGACAGGCCCTCGACGAACGGCTTCAGTTGCTCGTCCGATCCGTTGGCGGCCACGAAGGCGTCGACCTCGGCGAAGAAGGTCATCACAGCGCGCCCGCCATTGGCGGCCAGCTTGCGGCCCACCAGGTCCAGCGCCTGCACGCCGTTGGTGCCCTCGTAGATCAGGGCGATCCGCACGTCGCGCATGTACTGGCTGACCGGGAAGTGCTCGGTGAAGCCCGAGCCGCCATGCACCTGCACCGCGTCGGAACAGGCCTTCAGCCCCTTGTCGGTCAGATAGCCTTTCACCACCGGGGTCATCAGCGCCATGTAGTCGGCCGCCTTCTGGCGGATCGCCTCGTCAGGGTGCGAATGGCTGAGGTCGCCCTGCAGGGCGGTCCAGAACATGAAGGCGCGGCCGCCCTCGATCACGCAGCGGCTGTCCAGCAGCATCCGGCGTACGTCGGGATGGACGATGATCGGATCGGCCGGCCCGTCGGGGTTCTTCGGCCCGGTCAGCGAGCGGCCCTGCAGCCGCTCCTTGGCGAAGGTCGCGGCGGCCTGGTAGGCGGCTTCCGCCTGGGCCACGCCCTGCAGCCCGACGCCCAGGCGGGCCTCGTTCATCATCACGAACATCAGCGACAGGCCGCGGTTCTCCTCGCCGACCAGCCAGCCCACCGACTCCTCGTGACGGATCACGCAGGTGGCGTTGCCGTGGATGCCCATCTTCTCTTCCAGGCCGTCGCAGAACACGCTGTTGCGCGTCCCGGGCTTGCCGTCCGCGTCCGGAATGAACTTCGGCACGATGAACAGGCTGATGCCCCGCACGCCCTCCGGCGCGCCCTCGATGCGGGCCAGCACCAGGTGGACGATGTTCTCGACCATGTCGTGCTCGCCGCCCGAGATCCAGATCTTGGTTCCCGAGATCTTGTAGGACCCGTCGGTCTGCGGAACGGCCTTGGTGCGCAGCAGGCCGAGGTCGGTGCCGCAATGCGGCTCGGTCAGGTTCATGGTCCCGCCCCAGTTCCCCGAGACGAGGTTGGGCAGGTAGAGCGACTTCTGGGCGTCGGAGCCGCCGTTCAGGATCGCAGAATAGGCCCCGTGGGTCAGGCCCGGATACATGGAGAACGCCATGTTCGCCGAGGAACTCATCTCCGAGAAGGCGAGGTTGACCACGTGCGGCAGGCCCTGGCCGCCGTAGTTCGGGTCGGAGCCGAGCGCCGGCCAGCCGCCCTCGACGAGCTTGGCGTAGGCCTCCTTGAAGCCTTTGGGCGTCTTGACCGTGTGGTCGGCCGACCAGTGGCAGCCCTCCTTGTCGCCGACCGAATTCAGCGGCGCCAGGACCTCGGAGGTGAACTTGCCGGCCTCGGCCAGGATCTGCTCGACCACGTCCATCGACGCGTCGGCGAAGCCCGGCAGGTTCGCGTACTTCTCGATCTCCAGGACATCACGCAGCAGGAACGTGTGGTCCTTGACGGGAGGCTGGTAGGTCATGCGCAGGCCCTTGTTACGGGGCCGTGCGCCGGCCCCCTATTTCGCGTGCTCGAGATCGCCGAGTCGCGCGCGAAGCACCTGATCATAGTCCGCCGCCCGGGGCAAAAGGTCGGGCCGGGTCTTGGAAAGGTGCTCTTCCAGTCGTTCGCAGGCGCCGGTCAGCTCGCTGATCGCGCGCTCGATGTCGCGGCGCTTGGCTTCCAGGCTGACCAGCTGCTCGCGGAACTTGGCCAGCGACTTGGCGTTCTGGGCCGCCCCGCCGTCGTTCACCTCATAGAGGTCGAGGATTTCGCCGATCGCCGCCAGCGACAGGCCGACCCGCTTGCCGTTGAGGATCAGCTGCAGGCGCGCGCGATCCTTGTAGGAATAGACGCGGTTCATGCCGTCGCGCGCCGGCGAGAGCAGGCCCTTGTCCTCGTAGAAGCGCAGGGCGCGCGGGGTGCATTTGAATTCCAGGCAGAGCTGCCGGATCGTGAAGGTGCGCGCGGGGCGGCGCAGTTCCAAAGCCATGTGACGTCCTCCCTACAAGGCCGCGTTTGTTGTTGTCCCAAGCGTAAGCGCGGTTGACGTAAACGTCAATATGATCGGCGTTCAGTTATGGGGCGCGAACCTCACCTGGCGGGAGGTCGGGGCGGCTTAGAGCGTGGTGCTGACGGTCCAGGTCGCGCTGTCGACGATGGGCGAGGCCTCCAGGGAGACGCACACCGCATCCAGTTCGGCGGCAACCGCGGTGGTCGGGATCAGCATGGCGCCGAGCTCCATCTTGTCCTCGTTGTCGGACAGCACCTCGATGCTGCGGATCGGGTAGTGGGCCTTTTCCAGCTCGGCCCCCAGCAGGTCGCGCGCATCGGTCACCGCGGCGGCGCTGCAGATCAGGTGGACCGTGTACAGCGCCTCGGTCGTGCCCGCGTCGATCGGCCTGCGGTTCAGGTAGTTGACCAGCGGACGCAGCAGGGTGTTGCCGGCCAGGACCATCACTGTCACGGCCGCCGCCTCGGCGATCAGCCCCGCGCCGGCGAAGGCGCCGACCGCCGCGGCGGACCACAGCGTCGCCGCCGTGTTCAGGCCGCGGACCTGGGCGCCTTCCTTCATGATCACGCCGGCGCCCAGGAAGCCGATGCCCGAGACCACGTAGGCGATGATCCGAACCTGTCCGTCTGCGCCGGTCAGGCGCCCGCCCAGCTGGACGAAGGCCGCCGCGCCCACCGCGACGAGCACCATGGTCCGCAATCCGGCCGTGCGCTGGCGGATCTGTCGCTCCAGGCCGATGATCGCGCCTAGTACGAAGGCGGCGCCGAGGACCATGAGGGTCGAGCGGAAGGCCGGCAGGTCGAACGCCAGGCCCGTATTCCCGGTCATCATCAGGGATCCCATTTGCGACGTCGGCGCCAGGCCTCCATACCCGATCGGGAGAGCCGTTGAGAATGGCCCAGGGCCGCGGAAAGGGCGGACCCGTCGATCAATCGCGCGCGGAACAGCGCCCGGGCGATCGCCAGCAAGGCGGACGCGGCGTGAAAATAGGCCGTGGGCGGGATGGGGACGCTCCAGCGCGCGACGGCCGGGCGGCGGCCCGCGAGGTTCATGGTGCGTGTCCCGCGCTCGCCGCGGCGCCGTGGAGGGCCGAGGCGTGCGGCTTCGACGCCAGGTCGACGGCGAGCAGGCCGAGAAAGATCGCCGTGCAGGCGGCGAGCGCCGCCAGGGCGCGCCGCGACTCGCGCCGCCGCCGACGATCGCGCCGCGACAGGAGCGCGTGGCGCGCGGGGCCACCGGTGATGTCGGAGGTCTGTTCCATGTTCCCCTCCTTCTTCTAGGCGTGATGGTTGACGGCGAGCTGGACGATGCGGACCAGGACCAGGCCGGCGGCGATGACGAGATAGCCCCGCAGCACCCCCATCCAGATCTTCTCCGCCCCGCTGAGCCGAGGCGGCGGCAGGCGGTCCAGCGGCGGCATGCGCCAGTCGAGCCGGCCGGCGCGGTCGATGACCGGCAGGCCACCCTTCCGGGTCAGGCTGAACACGGCCCAGCCCCCCAGGGCGAGGGCGCTGCCCCCGCCCAGCACGCCCAGGATCGCGCCGGCGCCGATGTCCGGATAGACCACCGAGGCGGTGAGGATCACCGAAAGCATCACCAGGACGGCGATCACCGCGCCGGTGAAGAGGTTGAGCCACGGGCCGTTGCGCCAGGGCCCCAGCACGGCCTTGTCGTTGCAGAGCAGCAGCAGGAAGACGGTCGCGCTGGGCAGCAGCACCCCAGCCAGGGTCTGGACGGCGTTGGTGAGCAGGCCGAGCGGTGTCCCGGGGATCAGGACGAGGGCGGCGGCCACGAGGATCAGGCCGGCGAACACCAGATAGAAACCCGGCGACTCTGCGGGCCTGCGATGAAGCGAATGCTTGATCTTGAAGACGTCGCCCACCGCGTAGGCCGTGGCCAGGGAAACCGCCCCGGCGCCGATGATCGAGGCGTCGATCAGGGCGATCGCGAACAGCACGCCCGCGATCCGGCCCCCCTGCCGCTCAAGCCCGTGGGCCACCCCGACCGCGTCGGTGAAGGCGCCGAACTCCGGCCGTCCGGCGAAGGCGGCGGCGGTGAAGGCCATCATGGCGCTGGCCCCGACCACCACCACCAGGATGCCCAGCCACAGGTCGATCTTGCCGTAGGCCATGAAGCGCGGGGTGATGCGCTTGTCGATCACGTAGCTCTGCTGGAAGAACAGCTGCCAGGGCGCGACCGTGGTGCCGACGATGGCGATGATCAGCAGCATCACCTCGCTGACCTTCGCGCCCGGCGGGAATTGCGGGACGAGCATGCCGTGGGCGACCTCGCTCAGCGGCGGATGGACCATCAGCACCACTGGCGCCAGGGCGAGGCTTCCGGCGACAAGCACCATCATGAACCGCTCGAAGCGGCGGAAATTCCCGGTGCTCGCCGCCCCGATCGTCAGGGCCGCGGCGGCCGCGACGCCCCAAACCTTGGGCAGGCCGAGATACTGCAGGCCGAGGGTGACGCCGATGAACTCCGTGACGATGGTGAGGGCGTTCAGCAGGAACAGGTCGATGACGCTGAAGGCGCCCCAGAACCGGCCGAAGCGCTCGAAGATCAGGCGCGCGTGTCCGACCCCGGTGACCGCGCCGAGGCGCAGCACCATCTCCTGGTTCACGAACAGCACCGGAACCAGCAGCAGCAGGGTCCACATCAGGCTGACGCCATAGTTCTGGCCGGCCTGGGCGTAGGTGCCGAAGGCGCCGGCGTCATTGTCGCCGACCATCACGATCAGTCCGGGACCGAGAATGGCCAGCAATGTGAGCAGGCGCTTTCGCCAGCCCGCGCGGGGCCCGAGATCGTTCTGGGCGATGGAGCCGAAGGCGCCGTGGATGTCGCCGCTGTGCGCGGTGTCGAGCTGGGCTCCGCCCGGCGTGTCGAGGGCGGCGGAATAGGCGGGAGTCTCGAAGGGAGCCATCGGGCGTCCTCCCTCTGAAGAAGCGTATTGAACGTGGCGGATGCGGCGCGGGGGCCGGCGCGGCCGTCAGTCCGGCGGCGGCGAGGCGCGCCAGCGGCGCACAGGCCGGCCATCCGCGGCGACCTCCCAGCTCGCGTGCGGACGGTAGGGCGCGGCGGCGGTCATGGCGCGGCGCGCGGTCAGGTCGAAGGCCGCCGGCGCGGCGATCAGAACGGCATGGGAACGAAAGAAGACGGCCATCTCAGCCTCCTCTTGCCTAAGCGGTTGTGCTCAAGCTCGGGAGGTTCGGCCGCAAGGTTCAGCGCAGGCGCGCCAGGCCCTGGACGATCGACATTTCCCGAGCGGCGAACCGGCCACACGGCGGGCGGGCGAACGAGGCGGAGCCTCGCCGGTCACCCTCGTGGGTCGGGCTGCTAGATCGCGGGTTCATGGGATCCGTGGTCAGGTTGGAGTTGACCGTCCTCGCGGACGACCGCCCGCCGGCGTCGCGTTCCGAAGAAGCGCTTCACCGGCGAACGGGGCGGCGATATACCCTAGGGGGGTATTCTATCAAGCAGGAAATTGAGTCGATGAGTCATGTGGGGAAGGAGCGGGTGAAGCTGCTCAACCGATTGCGACGCATCCGGGGGCAGATCGAGGCGATCGAGCGGGCCGTGGAGGAGGACAAGGAGTGCGCCAAGGTGCTGCAGCAAGCGACATCGTGCCGCGGGGCGCTCGACGGCTTCATCGCCGAGGTGATCGAGGACCATATCCGCGAGCACATGGTCGACCCTTCGGCCCCGCGCGGTGATCCGCGCACGGTCGCCGCCGAGGAGCTGGTCGAAATCGTACATGCCTACCTGACCTGAGGTCATAGCGGACGGCCGGCCAGAACCCGCCGCCCATGGACCTTGGCCCTCGCCGCCGTCTAGGCTGTCGCCTTTCGTGTTCGGGGGTTGGATATGTCTCGCAGGTCCTGGCTGTCTTCGGGCGCGCTGGCGCTCGCGCTCATCGCGGCTCAGCCGGCGTTCGCCAAGGCGGCGCCGGCGGCCGCCGATCCGATCGCGGCCGCGGCGGCCGGGGCGGCCCGGCAGGACGGCCTCCTGCCCGTCTATGTCGACAAGGCCAAGGGCCGAATTCTGGTCTCCCTGCCGCCCGCCGACGCCACCGGCGCCAATGGGCGTTTCCTCTACCTGACGGCGCTGCGCACCGGCCTGGGCTCCGCGCCCGTGGGCCTCGATCGCGCCAAGGTCGGAGACACCCAGGTCCTGGCCTTCCGTCGCCTGGGAAAGAAGGTGGTGGCCGAGTTCGAGAACCCGCGCTTCCGCGCCGAAGGTGCGCCCCCCGCGGAGCAGACCGCCGCGCGCGAGGCTTTCTCGCCCTCCACCGTGTGGGCTGGCGACATTGTGGCCGAGGGCGCCGACGGCCGCCTGCTGGTCGACATATCGAGTTTCCTGACCCGTGACGTCATGGGCGCCGTGGATTCTCTGAAGGGCGCGGGTGAGAAGGGCTGGAGGCAGGACGCCTCGCTTTCCTTCGCCGACCCCAACTTCGTGAAGGTCTTTCCCGAGAACCTGGAGTTCGAAGCCCGCCTGACC
>CAMFIW010000065.1 GCA_945952355.1 uncultured Phenylobacterium sp.
GTGTTCGTCCAAGCGTCGCCGACGAGGACATCGGTGATCCCGTCGCCGGCGAAGAGCTCTTTCAGCTGGTCGATCGAGATGCGGCCCTGGTTGGACACATTGCCCTTGACCGCGTTGACGATCTTGGGGTGCGACGAGACCTTGGTCCAGACATCGCGGCCCATGACCATGGTATTGGGGCGATAGACCAGCGTCGAATCCATCCCGGCGACGATCGCACCAATCGGGTCGGAGTTGACATAGTCCGAGAACTGCGAAGTGCCCGAGAGCGTGGTCCGGCGCGAGGCGGCATAGGTGCCGAGCGCGAAGACAGTCTGGGCCGTACGCAGCTCGCGGATGTTCTCGATCGTCTCGGTCAGCATCTCGACCGCCCGCGCCTCGGGATCGACGATCGAGCGCCCCTCGGCCCGGGCAGCGGCGGCTGCGGTCACATCGGAATAGGTCACGGGCGCGTCCAGGCCATAGTCGATCACGCTGGACGGCACTTCGGAGCCCGAGAACTCCAGCTGCTTGACTGCGCCTTTGCGGCCGACCCGGGCGTCGGGCGTGTTGAAGGCCTCGGCGATCGGGTAAACCGTGTACTTGAAGTTCTCCTGGCCCACGGGAAGACGGGGCAGGACGCGGTCGGCGATACGCATCGCCGAACCGTTCTTGTAGCCGATGGAGATCGCGGTCAGGGCCGGATCGACGACGAAGGGGCGGGCGGTCATGTGAATACCTCTGGATCAGGTGCCGCGGTAGAACGCGGCGGGGATGACGAGAACGGAGAACACATCCCCGGCGGCGGCGGGCTCCAGCGCGCGGCCGATGAACGACATGAAGACGCCGGCGGTGGGCGTGGCCACGATGGCGTTGCCGCTGGCATCGACCGTCAGCATCGCGCCGGCCGTGATCGCGCCGCCGGCGGTGACCAGGCCGATACCCGACAGGATCACATCGGCCATGTCGCCCGTCGCCGCAGCCAGCGAGCCGGTGACACCGACCACCGGATCGGTGTTGGCACCGGCGGTGGCGATCTTGGACGAGGCCGAAGTGTCGGAGAACTTGGCGGCCTTGAAGGGCGCGATGGCTGCGGAGGCCTCGAAGGCCCGGATCAGGGTCGGGATCACAGCAGCACCTCCTGTTCGACATGGCGGACGGCATCGGTGAAGGTCACCGCCAGACCCTTCGCGGCCTGCTCGGCCTGCCAGGTCTTGGCCCGGGCCGCGAGCGCGCGGCCTTGGGCCTCGGCGTTCAGCGCGGTCAGGTCATTGCCCTGCGCCTGGGGGGCGGTGGGGGTAACCGGCCGCTTGTCGGGGCCGTGCGACGGCAGCATCAAGATTTCCTTCTCGACGGCCGTGGCATCCTGCATGTGCCGGGCGATGTAGTGGTCGCGCAACGGCTTCACGCCGGGGCGGGCCTCGGCGATGGCGCGGTCGATGAAAGCCGTGGCCTTCTCGCGTTTGGTCTCGGTCTGCAGCGCCGCAAAGCTGGTGCTGACCTTGGTCAGCTCGGCCTGCAGCGCGGCGAGCTCGGCCGGAGCGACCGCAGCACGAGTCTTCGCGGCTGCCAGGACCGCCGGGGCTGCACCACCCGGGACGCCGAGCGCGGTGGCGATCTCGGCGAGCTGCGATTGCAGGGCCGTGAAATCCGTCGACTGCGACTGCAGCGCCGTCAGGTTTTCGGGGATGGCGGCGATGAGGTCATCCTCGCTCGCCTCCGCCGGTTTGCCCAAGCGTTGGGCCAAGCGCGCCATGAAAGACATGGGCTCCTCCTGGTTGAGCGCGGTCTGTCCGCGCAGGTTGGGGTAATTGACCAGCGCGGCATTCTTGATGCGCAGGATGACGCCCTGGGCGTCGTGGATGATCACCGGCGAGATGCCGCGATAGGCACGTTCGGCCAGGAGCGCCCGGCCGCTGTCGTTCCAGTCCACGCGGCCCCAGATGCCATCGGCCCGGGCCTGCATCTCTACGATGCGGCCGCGGGAGGGTGACGGACCACCCTTGGAGGCCGAGAGTTCGAGCGCATGGTTTTCGTCGATCAGGAGCCCGCCGCCGTCGCGGGGATCGGCCGCCAGGGAGGCCGCAATCACCGCCTGGGCGTCGGTCAGCCGGTAGGGGCCTCGCCCATCATAGGTGCGCAGCTCGCCCTGCGGGGCAGGCAGAAGATGGATCCAGTCCGGCACCTCGCCCGATGCGGGCAGGTCCAGAGCGGCCATGGTCGCGGTCAGAGTGATGGGGCGCTTGTGCATGCCGCCAATGTGGCGGATGGCTCCGGGTCAAATAATCCGCAAGCGTGTGCGGGGCGGCACGCCCGGGTGCTTTACGCCAGCATGGCCCCGCCAGGGCACATCGGTCAAGGCTGCATGGAGCGCTCCAGCGCCTCGGTGATCGTGTCGAGGATATCCTGCTCGTCCTGAGCCGACAGCCCAAGGAACGGCCTGGCTGGGATGTCCCCCCAGAGGTGCGGAAACTTGGCCTTCGTCCCGCCGAACTGCATCATTGCAGCCTGGACCTTGTTTGTTCCGATCTCGACCGACGTTGCGGTCGCCTCGACCGAGAATTGCTGCGCCAGCTGGCCAGTCTCGCCGATCAGCGGCAAAGTCCCCTTCTTCCGCGCGAGCGTTGTCGGCGAATTGGCTGCCCAGGCACTGCCATCTGGCGCCTTGCTCTCGCGAAATCTCTGCTTGGTCGAATTGAGCAGAAGCTCGCCGATGTCCTGCATGACTTCGGTCAGGTCGCCAAGTTGAGCGACGGCGCGGGTCAGGGCCGCAGTGATGGCGGCCTCATTGATCTTGATCTCGATCATTCGTATATTCCTTCCAGGCGCGGGACATCGACCGCTGCAGATCGGCTGACGGTACGCCTAGGGCGTAAGGGTCGGGGACGCGCCGCCTTTCTTCCCAACTTTTTTCATCACCATCGTAACGAGCGAAATTCGGCGCCGTCGTGCACGGTACTCGAACAGCGCGACCAGCCAATGATCGCCGAAGGACTTGGTAACCTCGAAAGCAAACGGCTGTCCGGGGGCTGGTGTGGCGACAGAGATACTGTCCGGAGCGTCGATCACCTTTGTCAGCAGGCTGAAATCATAAAGCGTGATTGCACGCTGCCCGCGGCTTTCTTCGATCTTGGCGTTGCTATGCCGACGTATCACATGCCGAACCGCTTCTTCGGGAATTGCGATGTCCAGGATGTCGTCCTGGGGCAAATTCGCGCCGATCGCATTGACCTTCGCCCTAAACTCTTGGGTTGTGAGCCCGAGCGTCTGCATGCGGTCGCTGGCATTGTGTCGCGTCATAGATTCGGCCGCAAAGTCGTCGATTGCCTTTTGCAGCCCGGGATTGCGCCGATAGGCTTGCGAAAACGCATCCCGGGTGCTGTCGGGCAGCGACCTCATGTATGCCGTCGAGAGTTTGTAGTCCCAATCGACAGCCCGCGCCGCCAGCGTATTCACCGTCGTCACGACCGAACTGCCGGGCGCATAAGCCCAGCCTTTGTCGATGCCCGGCGGCGCCAGGGTGACCGGATCAACGCTATCCCAACCCTCCGGGAGTTTGACCTCGGGTTTTCCGCCGAGCCGAAGGGCTGCCTTCTCGGAACGCGCACCGACGACATAGCAGCTGCAGCCCCATCCATTTGGCGGGAAATACCGCGCCCAGAACGGATGGTCGGAGGGCAGGACCAGGCCATCGAGCGCCAGGTGCTCGTGTCGCGGTTCCCGGGATGCGCCGTGCCTATAAACCCAGAACGGAAAGTTTGCGGCCTGCAGCTGCGCGAAGCGGCCAGCCGCATAGCTGGTGGACAGATTGGTCTTGTAGATGACCCTTGCCCGCCAGTCCTGCCCCTTCTGGGTCTTCTCCCCCGTCCAACCGCGCCAGTCGTTGTCGGCGACCGCCTTGCGAAAATCACGCTTGAACTCGTCGAACGTGGTGCCCTTGGTCTGTGCCTTGTCGATCGCCGCCGCGAAGTCGGCGAGCAGCTCAACCTTCTCTGCCCCCGCCACCATGAATCCCTTTTCGTTGGCATCCTGCCAGACATCCGTCCAATGGGTTGTCGACTTCAGCTCCTGAAGCCGGATGCGGAAGGCGGCAATCTGCTGGGGAAACGGTTTGGCGAATGCGGTGGAGAGCCCGGTCACGGCGTCGCCTGCGATTCTTCGGCGGACGCGACGCGGCCGGCGAGGTCGGCGGCCGCAAAGCCGAGCGCCATGATGTGGACCAGGTCATCAACCGGGATGCCCGGAAACGCCTCCAGCGCCATCTGCCTCAACTCGTCAAAAGAGGTTGCGGCGGCAGTCATCTCGTCGAGCTTTGCCAGGATCGCCGCAATCGAAGGCGAGGCCCCGGATGCGAGTTGATCGGTTTGCACCTCCGGCGGGCTGGGTGGTACAGACAGCCCCCCAGATTTGCCCGCCAGATGGCCTTCCGCTTGCGGGGCGGTCTCGGTGCCCGGCGAGGGCTGGACCCGTTTAATTTCGCCCGAAACCCGTTTAAAATCCGAACTGGAGGCCTGGTCGGGCGGAACGGGAGGTGCGGCTGCCCGCGCGCTCATCAATTTCGCCCCGGCCTTGGGTTCGGGCAGGCCGAAACGGGTGCGTACATCAGCCTGGTCGACCTCAAGGCCCCGGTCGATCATCGGGCCCACGGCGTCGGCGAATGCCTTGAGGTCCTCCTCGTCCTCGCGGCTGATCTTGATCCTTGGATACCGCTTGCGCGGGCCATACTCCAGCTGCACCCAGACGCGCACCAGGTCCCGGTTGAGGATCGCCGCCAGCGCCTTCGCATCGGCCGTCTCGATGTCTTTCTGGACCTCGCGATGCTCTTTGCCCGAGCCGAGCCCGCCGACGACGGCATCGGTGGTCGAGGTCTGGCCCAGCACGGCCTTGCTGATCTGCTGGTCGATCCAGTCGGCGCGCTCTTTATAGAGCTGGTGTGCGGCACCGACATTGCCGGCTTCGACGAACTCGATCGCCATCGACTCCGGGATGATGGCAGCGCAATCGCCGGCGATATTGGCCACGGCGGCAAAGAGTGTCTGCTTGTCCTGATCCGAAGCGCCCGCCCCATACTTGCCCAGCCTGACCGGCTGACCATAGGTCTGCGTGAATATGGCCCAGTCCCGCTGGGTATAGGCCTTGAACATCCAGCCCCAGGCCGCGACCCTCGCCAGGCCAGACCTCAACGCGAGTCCAGACTTGGCCGGGATGTTGGCCCAGATGAAGTGGCCGGGGTCCAATGGCTTGAGTTGGCCATAGTCGCCGATCAGCATGGGCGTCGCGAGGTCGGACTTGTCGAACTTGAAGGACCGCGGGTCGCGCCAGATCAAGCGCGGGATGTATTGGCTCTCGGACGTCTCATAGACCACCTCGGTCCCGGAATAGCCCTTGGAGAGGCAGTCGAGGATGTTGAACAGCTCGCCCGCCAGCTCATCCCGCTCGACCCAGTCGCGCACCATCTGGGCGATGGCCTCATCCTCGGGGTCATCCGATCCAGCCTCGACGGTGATTTCGAGCTGCGACACCGACCGGCGGCGTGTACCGATGACGCCCAGGTAATGCGGGTCGCGCTCCTCGATCGCTTCGGCGAGCTCCAGGAACTGGCGCGGCTCGCCCATGTCGGCGGCGCGCAGGATGTTGGCCAGGCGCGGGGGGGTCAGACCATCCGCCGGATAACCGGCGGCAGGCGTGCGGGCTGAACCGATGCGGGGCTGCGCCACCTCTTTGGTGAGAGCTGCGGCGATGATCGGGCGGCCCCAGGCGTCCAGAATTGTCGGCTTGGCCATCAGATGGCTCCTCTCAGGCGGGCACCCAGGGGCGGGCGATAAGGATCATGGGCGCTGGATTGGCCGAGCCAGTCCTCGGCATCGGCGTGGCGCTTGTCGGGGATTGCGGTGTATCCATACTCGACCCACCGCATGCGGCTGGCGAAATGGGCCAGGGCCAGGCCGATGGCCCAGTCGCCGTGCCGGCGCTTGCCGGTCTCGCCCTTGCGGGTATCGGGCACACGGGCGATGCCCTTGATGACCTTGACCAGGCGCAGGTCCGACAAGTGCTCGGCGTCGGCGATCACGGCGATCGTGTCGTCCTCGAACGCCGCCTTGAGGGGCGGCATCTCGAGCCGGTACCAGGTCTCCGAGAACTTGATCGCCATGACGATCCCGGCGCCCTCGGGGTCTTCGCGCAGGCCATATTCGCGGCCGATGTCCTCGGCGACCGTCCAGCCCATCCCCGTTGCGTCGAAGGCCGCGCCAACCAGGCGGGAGCGCACCACGCTGAAGATGCGCCGTACGATCAACTTCTGTTCGTCGCCGGGCACTTTGCGCAGCTCGATCGACAGCGCCTCGCGCCGTTTAAGGCCCTGTTCAATGGCCAGCAAAACCCCGGCGGTCAAATCTGACACCCGCGCGAAGTCGAAGCCGAATGCGTATTGCAACGACAGGTCCAGACCGGCCAGCGCCTCGTCCAGCTCGGCCAGGAAGGGGGCCATCAGGCTCGCCTGGTCCAGCCGGTGGCGGTGCAGGTAATCGTCTGGCAGGTCGAGGCGCAGCACCCGACCTGGCGCCTTCATGCGCGCCTCGATCAGCGGCGCGGGCAGCCAGACGCCCGAGGATTGCGACGGGACGCAGTACAGCTCCTCGTCGGCATTGTCGCGGTAATAGTCCAGGATGTCCTGGCGCCACTTCGCCTCGCCCTCGGCCGTCCAGGCTTCGCCCTTGACCATGCAGATGCGCTGATAGAGCCCCTCCTGCAGCGCCTCGTCGAGGTCGATCCGCATGTGGGCAAACTTCGACCGTCCCGCCAGGATGTCTTGGATTTCTTCGTTGAAGGGGTTCTCCGCGCCCAAATGGGTCGAGCAGATGACCACTTGGCCACCCCACATCAGGAAGGCCATGGCCGATTTGATCAGCTGCTTGAGGTCATCGACGAAGGCCGCCTCGTCGATGATGACGCAGCCCTGCTTGCCGCGCAGTCCCCGCGGGGCCGAGCTGAGGGCCATGATTTCGAAACCGGAGGCGAACTTGATCCGAAAGGCGTTGATCGACTTGTCCCCGTTGCCCTGGTCGAAGAGCATCTCCTCTTCGGCGCTGACCGCCATTTCGAAGGCCCTGGCCCACATCGCGCAGGCGTCGATGAATTCCCGGGTCATCTCGCGCGAGTAGGAGATGTACATGACGTCCATGCCGCCCGCGGCCTTCTGGCGGCCGGCGCGCAGGACGGCATAGGCAGCGAGGCCCCAGGTCAGGCCGATCCGGCGCGATTTCTCGATGAAGAGCACCGGGCAGACGCTGTCCAGGAGCGAGACCGCCCGCGCCTGGTAAGGCAAGAGGACAGCGGGCAACCCCTGCGACTGGACGATGGCGGGGATGGCATCCATCGCCGCCTGCCGCGCTTCGGCCCAGGCCTTTTCGGTGATGGGCGCGGTCACAGGGCCACCGCGATGATGAGGGCCGGGACCATGATCCAGACCACCAGGCGCAAGACCCGCTCGCGCTGCAAGGCGTCCTCATGCCGCCGCCACAGGAGCTTCAGGGTCCGGGTCGCCGCGGGCAGGTCCGGCAGATCGAGCGCCGAGAGGTCGGGCTCACGGTTGGCCCGAGGGTCGATGCGGGAGAGGATTTCGGCGAGCACTCCCATCAGCTCATCCCCAGCGCGGCCTTGTAGACCTCCTCGACCGCCTCTTCCTCGGCCAGCTGGTCGGGCTTCTTCTTGCGGCGCGCGATGATCTTGCGCAGGACCTTGGTGTCATAACCGCGGCCCTTGGCCTCTGCCATGACCTGCCTGATCTGCTCGGCCAGGTCCTTCTTCTCTGCCTCCAGCCCTTCAACCCGCTCGATGAACTGGCGCAGCTCGTCGGCCGTGACGCTGTAGGGATCGTTCTGGGACATGTCAGACCCTCCCGCCGAAAACAGGAGGACGGGCTCCGCGGTAGATTGAGAAACGCTGGGCGTCCCAATGGTTGCGCGAGCGGTGCGCCCGATTTGGCGTGGGCTGCGGGGCGTGGGGCGCCTTGTAGCTGCGACGTCCGGCGCAATCGTGCCTGTCGAAGAAGCTCAGGACGAGCGTCTGGGCAACGTTGATGTTCATTTTTGGCTCCCAAGGATGTCCCGCCCGACGGCGGCTCTGGCTGCGACCTTCTCGACCAGTGCCCAGATGGACTGGCAGCGCTTGTGGCCGGTGATGGTGGCGATGTTGCCCCGCTCCGGCAGGCCCGTCTGATCGCTGGCATGTTCGCACCAGATCGCCAGGTAATCAGAGGTCTCGGCCAGGTCGGACTGATTGGTGATCGTAGCCATGGCGACCTCGCGGCCGTTGACCTCGACGCGGATCTTCATCGTCATCCCTGCACCCCCAGGATCTGCGCCTTGATCGCCTCGGCCGTCTCAGCCGTCATGCCCTTGACCTTGGCGACCGCCGTCACGGCCTCATCGACCCGCTTGGCCAGCTTGGCGTCTTCCTTCGCCCGGCGATCGCTGGACAGGTTTTGCGCCTGCTGGGCGGTTTTGAAGGCGATGGCGAGGTTCATCACATCCGAGGGTTTGGCACCGTCGGCCGCATCGCCCAGCATGTGCAGGACCAGGCTCTTGATCATCTCGCCGGCGATCACCGTCAGATCATCGCTGGCCTTGGCGTCATGCTTCTCGGCCAGGACGGCGACGATGTCGCGGGTCTGGTCCAGGCGGCGCGACAGGCGCGCCTGGCGGATCGAGAAGCGGTTGAACGAGGCAAACGCCGGGATCTTGAACTCCAGCTCGCCGCGATGCTCTTTCATCAGGGCTTCGCATTTTGCGACGAACTCGGCGTAGATCGCGGTCTGGGTCTTCTCGCGGTCCGAAAGCTCCGAGGCCGCCCAGGCGACGATGGCGTCGGCCTCGGGCGGCAGCAGCTCGAAACTGGATAGACGGCCGCGGCCCTGCGCCATGGTTCACTCCCCCGGGCGGGCGGGGCGCTCGACGCCCTCGATCACGATCGCGCGGCGCAGGTGGCGAGCGCCCTTTTCGGTGAGCGTGGCGACCACGACGCTGCCGCCAGGGTGGGCGACCGTGATCGCCCCCATCTGGGCCAGCCAGTCGAGCTCGCCATGAATCCATTCGCGCGGGCGGTCGATGCCGAAACGGTTCAGCTCCCTCGCCAGGAAGCCCGAATGCAGCCGTTCATCCGTCTGGGCGGACAGAGCTTTCAGGATGATCAGGCGGGCGTCTTCCCGGATCTCGGTTTTATAATCGCGGGTCATTCAGGCCGCTCCCATTTCGTCCAAAATTCCAGTTCGGTCATGGCGCTCAGGCCATCCATTTCGCCGATCACAACCCAATCCCCGATCGTCGCGCGGCAAACGCGAGGCGGGGCGAGGAGAAACACAGCGCCGCCGTCCAGCCCGTCGCGGAAATGCCCGCCCGGGAAGCCGTGCTGGGCAGCCCAGGCCAGGATCGCCTCGCCATGGTCCTCACCGCCCTTGTATTGGACGGCCAGCGCCCGCTCCGGCGCCCGCTGCACCACCTCGACCA